>JAUWHC010000256.1 GCA_030606095.1 Promethearchaeota archaeon
GAAATTGTTCAAACGGACGACCCAATGGAACCTGTGAAATTAAGAGAACTAGTAGCTGCGACAGGAGCAACTCCCATAGATTACACCGAAGAAATGCTCTGTTGTGGTTCAGGAGTTGGTAACACTGAAGAAGCGCCATCGATGCAAATGTTAGCAAATAAATTTTCTAGCGCGATAAAGGCTGGAGCTGATGTTTTTGTCGTTATTTGCCCCGCTTGTTTCCAACAAATGGATACCAACCAAAAGAAAGCAGGAACTCAATCTAATAACGAATTTAAGATACCAATCTTATATTTAACGGAGTTAATCGCTTTATCCTTCGGAATGAATCCCGACGAGCTTGGATTAAAGTTTCACCGTGCTAGACTAACGGACTTTCTAGAAAAAAATGGGCTTAAATAAATTATATTCATAATTTTTTTAATGAAATAAGGTTTAAAATAGCATTTTTAAACCTAAAAAAAAATCAAAGTTTTTGTATGAATTATTCAAAAATAATTTCCAATTTTTCTAATGTTTATCGAGTTAAACTCCTTTTCTTACTTGCTGAAAAAAACGCCATTCTAACTGAATTAACAAAACAAGTTGGAGAAATCTCTCACTCAGAAGTATCAAGACATTTAGGGCGTTTATCAAAACATGGGCTAATAAAAAAAGAATCAGTTTCTGGAAGAAAATATGAAATTACATCCTTGGGAAAAACTATTATTTCACTTTTTGGTCCACTTGATTTTATATTTCATCATTTCGAATATTTTAAAAATCATCCATTAGACGACATTCCACCGTTTTTGCTGCGAGAGATAGATGCGTTAAAAGATGCTGAGTTTACAATAGGTACAGGAGAGGTAATGATTAATATGCAAAAGTTTATTGAATCTTCTAATAAAGAAATATGGATTATGTGTGATAATCCTTTTCCTTTTATGCCTAACGCAAAAAAAATAAATTTTATCATCCCACCAACAATATTGAAGTATAGAGAAAAAATTTATACTAAAGAAATTCAATTTAGAGTACGTATTCTTGATCAAATTCCTATTGCTATTGGATTTTCCGAACTTGGTCCTGGTCATCTATTACTTCCAAGTATTATTACGCCCCGTCCTGATTACAGCATTGGATTGTATATAACAGATCCTAAGGGTTTAGGTTTTCTCAGAAAGCTTTGGGCTTATTTTTGGAATAAAGCTGAGGATTACCATCATAAATAAAATTATAAATAAAAATAATCTATATTTTTGAAACGAAATTATTACTTTTATTTGAACTCAATTAAATCATTACTTTTTTAAAAAATTATGATAATTCCATTAGATTATATTTTTTGGATATTTGTATAATCTAAGGATTTGACTAGAATTGAAGTAAGTGGCAGAGAATAACGGAATCTCGTCAAAATAGATTTATATTCTTTAATTTAATATATTTTTTTAATGTCAATCAAACATAATTTTAATTTACAGTTGAAGAATATTAAAGACTTAAAATTACTGAATTGGGATTCTAATCTCGAGGATTTTAACATTTCTATAGACTTTGGAGATATCAATCAGGTAAGGTTGCTTGACGATTTAGTTCTTTTTATTCAGTTTAATAACGGTGAATTAAGAATAGACATGAATAAAATCGATTTGAAAAATATTAAGGATGTATTAACTAAAAATAAAAATTAATAAAATCTGAAAGAGTTGATAAAAATGGAATATGTAAGAAGAAAATTGAAAGAAAATTGGAAAAAGATTTTAGGTATTTCTGTTATAATCTTAGTTATATGTATGATTCTTCATATGACTTTCCCTATGAACACTGATCTATACGGTTTAGAACTGAGTATTCTTTTAAAAACCTTTGATATACGGTTAGTAGCCGGGATTACTGTCTATATTTGCTTTTTAATAGTAATAATAGTTTTTGTATTAATACAAGATACAATGCCCGGAAAAAAATTGATAAAAGGCTTTACTTATGGATGTACAATTGCAATTTTATGGACAATTGGTTTTCTTGAGTTAGTTTTTATATATAACTCTCCTTTAATTTACGAATTAACTTGTGCTATGTGTGATGGAATACCGCTAGTAATACTTGGTTTATTAGCAGGAAAGTATCTTGCCGCGGATAATGAAAATAAATTGAGAGATCAGAAAAGAGTTAAAAACAACATAATATCAATTTTAATTATTGGGCTTTTCGTAACTCTTGGTCGATATTTCTCTTATATAATATTAAATATTGAATCAGGCTATTTAATAAATCCAATTGGAACTTTCTTTTGGACTTTAAGCTTAGGATTATTAATTGGTATTATGTATTGTCTGTTTGAACAAGGATTAAAAGGAACTACTTCAATTAATCGAACAATATTTTTTAGTCTATTCATATTTGGAGTTAATTGGGCATTGTATACCTTTTTCTGGCCTATCTTATATGAAGTTTCTTTAGTTGAAGTTATTATACGCCTTGGGTTTGATCTTCTATATGTGTTTATAGGTACTTTTATTATCGAAAAATTTATCAAATAATTTTTTTTTATTTTATACTTTATCAAACATTAAGAGTAATTATAAAAAAGACTTCTTTTTAAGTTACAAACAGAATTCTGGGTAGACCACGATTACTCAAATTAACTTAAACAACAATAACGAAAAGAGTTTTTGCTCCCGATGTTTCCAAATAGGGGAAGTTTATAATTCTATACTTGAAAATTAAACACATTTTTTTCTTGATATCTATGTTTTAAGCTGTGTTTAATGCTAATATTTAAATAATCAATCATGATAATAGGCTATCAAACATTAAATTTAGATTAAATTAAAATATGTAATTTAAGGCGTGCAAAATTGACAAAAATTTCTTTTGATTTTAAAATTATTATTATTCAGTTGATTTTCATTATTGGTTTGTTTATAACGCTTTACTCGGGGGTAGTTTTAATTCTACTTCGAGTTTTTTCATCAGTTGTGCCTATCGAACTTCCTTCCTTTATGTGGATATCTGTTGCTAATCAATTTATCTCAATTCTAGCATTTATTGGAATTATTTTTCTTGGTTTGGGAGTCATATTATTTTTTCTATTGACAAAAAAGAAAGAGAGAATACTAAAGGAAATAGAATTAAATCCTACACAAATCAAATGGTTTATGAATGCTATTAAGTTAATACTCATTATTGGGGGCTTATTATTCCTTTTTACTATTTCTGATATCATATCAGTTCTTCTGTTTACAAGCACGTCTCAATTTAGTTTAGTAGAAATTGGAGATCAAATTCAGAGATTTACGATTGTTTACTTTTTCTTGTTAATAGGAATTTTTCTATTTATCATCGGAGTTCTTCTTTTTAGAAAGAATCAGAAAATTTATGCAAAAAAAATAGAAGCGGAATTAATAAAAATGTTTTGTAAGAGGAATCTATATTTTTATGTTAATGCTATGGTTATTGGAATTCTCTTCCTATTATTATTTGGAAGAAGCATTCCATTAGTTTTAGATTTTCTTAATAGAGATCTAAAATTTTTTTATTGGTATGACCCTTATGCTGTCAGGTATCTTTCCAATCTTAGTATAATTATTTTTAACACTTTTCTCGGAATCCTTCTTATTATTTATGGATTATTGTGTTTTATCCTACGGAAAAGAAATCTTGAAAAATCTCCGAAAATTATAAAAACATTAAAACAGGTTGAGAAAAGAAAAAAAATCGTTGGAATAATTGGAATTGGAATTGGAATGATACCTAACATTTTTACGGGTTGTCCATTAATACTTTCCCTCTCTGGAGCTATAGCATACCCATATATATTAGGTTTTGAATATTATCTTATATTACCTCTAAGTATTCTTATTGCAATTTTATCAATACTTTTAATTGTCAATGGCGTTTTGTTTCTCACAATCAAAGTGGAATACATAATAGACTTACAATTCGAGCGCAAAAATATAAATAATCATTGAGGAATTTCTAATAAAACTAATTTTTATTATTTTATTTTTTACAAAACATTCTTTACTTAGATCAATTTAGCAAATAAATTGAAGCCATCTATCTTGTATATTCGAGAATATACAAAGGTTCCGTAGCAATCTTTAAAGTTTTCGATAAAAATATTTTTATAGGCGAAATTTCTACCAAAAGCTTGATTTGATGTAGTTCCTTCGTGTAATACCAAAATTTCTCCTTTCCAACCTTGCCATTTTTCGTTTATTGTTATCAAGGATTCCCTGAAAATTTTTGAAAGTCTAGTTGTACGTTCCTTGATTACTCTACTATTGACTTGTTTCATATCCTTTGCTTTCGTTCCTGGTCGTGGAGTAAATTTTGAAATGTTGAGGATTTCTGGATTCAGCCATTTTATTAAGTCAATTGTTTTCGCAAAGTCATCTTCGGTCTCTCCGGGAAACCCACATATTATATCTGTTGAGATGGTTATGTAAGGAAATCTTTTCCTCAAAATCTTGAGTTTTTCTGCTATGTCTGAAATTAGATAAGGACGTTTCATTTTTTTGAGAACAGCATCGCTTCCAGATTGAATGGGGATATGTAAAAATTGGTACACTTTATCAAGTTTAAACATAGAAATTAATTGATTAAAATTATCTACAATAAATTTTGGATTTAGCATTCCAATTCTTAAGAAGAACTTGTAATCCAAACACACAATTTCTTGAACTAAATCGACTAATCTCGTGTTATTATACAGGTAAGTACTA
>JAUWHC010000338.1 GCA_030606095.1 Promethearchaeota archaeon
CAAAAAGAAAAAAAAAGATTATTGATCAATCAAAATGCACAAAAGAATGCAATTCTGGTACCAACGAATAAATAATGTATAGAATGAATAATGTTAAAAGCGAAACCCACAATGCGTGTTCCCACGTAATGTCAACTAAATATTTTGACAACGCTAAAAGCAAAAGAAAGAATACTATTGGCGCAAAATTCCCCAAAAAGTTATGTCCACCACCATCAATAGCAGATCTTAAATCAGCTAAAGCCCCTCCTATTAAATCCAAGGGAATCATGATCGCTCCTACAATGATGGGAAGTACTAAGACCGCAATAAAAGCTAAGAGAAGTATTAAGTACTTTTTGTCAGAAGCTTTAGTTTCTGAAACCACCACACGAACAGCAATGAACATTATTAGAAAAACTATTACTGTAGCCAAGATCAACCATAATACAAAAAACAAGGGATCTCCCATTTGAAATAACAATTTTGTTCTCCTTTTTATTAACTATTATTTAAATTTTAAATTAAGAGAAAAATATTCTCCTTCTCTTATAAATGTTGATCATATTTATTTTTGATTAACATTGAGATTGAACTAATTTTGAAATTAGTAATATTATGAGAATTTATGGATAATAATACAAAGTTGAAAAAAATTAAAATTAGGTGCTTTTTTTAATGGATTAACTATATACTAAACGACATAAGGAAGAAATGGAACGCGAAACCTAGAAATACGGCTGCAAAGGTTATTGAAAGGATCGAGAGTTTAATTGATAATTCCCTTCCATATCTTGTATAAACTATTAAAATCGTTAAACTAAACAATCCAACGATTAGAAAAATCCACGCTAATATCCAAATTGTTAACGAAGGAACTTGAAAATCATTAATTTGAAGTAATATAAACAACATCAATAATCGCTAAATATTTTTATGATTTAAATTATATGTTATCTTTTATTTTTTTTTAACTTTATTAATCAATTTTCATATGTGTTGGTATAGTATTTAATTATAAATATCTTTTAATTACATTTGGACGAATAGTAATAATTTTTTGCTTTTCTAAGGTAGTTGACTTAATTTTAGTCACTTCTTATTAAATAAATTAAAATTTAAGGCTATATTCTATTTATATTATCATTATTTAGATCTATAATATTAAAGGAAAATTAATGGGATAAAAATGCATTTTTTAAGTAGATTAATTGAAAACCCAATTTTAGAGGATCCTGCAAAAAATCATATGAACATTCATAGACATTTCTACAGGTATTCTAAAGGAGATTTTATTGGTCCCGCAATAAAAATCACTAAAACTAAAGCAAAGATAACTTTGAAAGGAACTCATGAATATGAAGATTTAATTTCAGAAATAATCACTAAAACAATTTCAGACCCACAACAAAGTTTTGAAGTAAAAGGAAAACTAATTACTGGCATGGATTTATCAGAGACCATCACAGATTTAGGGTTAAATTGGATTTTAAAAAAATCTACGGGTAAAACAAAGAATTACAAAGCAGATATTATTGATCAAATTAACAAAAATCAGCTACTCCAAGTAATTAATGTTTTTCGAGAAAATAGTTATTTGTTACTCTCCTTTATTATTAACACAACCACTAAAGTCACATCCAAAAAAAATATCCCTCAACCATCTAAAAAAAAGGCTGAAGATGATGATTTAGGTAAAAGAATTCAATTTTGCACTGGAACTATGAGTAATACAGATGCGAATATTAAGATAGTTTTAGATTCAGTTGCTTCTGATTTTAAAACGGACATTCCTAATAACTGGAAAACTATTATTTTGCTCAATAACTACAACATAACTGAAATTGTAATTCCAAAAGATATTAAGGACTCCCGCTTATTAAGGATTATGGCCGTTAGGAAAGGGAAAATGCTTCGATCAATTAATATAGATGGAGAACTAATAGAAAAACAGTACTCAATCTTTGTTTAATTTTTAAAAAGGTTTTTATAAATTATTAATAGAAAAAATATGGAATATTAGGGATTATGAAGGAATTAAATCCTTTGTTAAGATCGTTTTTATATATAATAGGTGGAGAAATTGCCACAGAAGTAGGAATTCAATTATTAAACTTTGAAAACGAAGATATAACAGATGAAGATATAACAGAAAATATTAAAGAACGTATTAAAAATGGAGATTATAAAATAGATATTGACCCAGATGATACGGTTATTTTAAAATTAAATACAGTTAGAAAAACCTTATACACATTATATAGTGCAAAATTAGCTCAATTTAGAAGAATACGTGATAAGTCTACAGGTTGGTTTATATATTACTGGTGGCATGAATTTGATTTGCTGGAAGAAATCTTAATGGAAAAAAAGAGATTAGTAGAAAGAAAGTTAAGAGAAAGGTTAGAATTTGAAGAAAATAACTATTTTTTTATATGTAAGAACTGTCGAGATTCAAATATTAAATATAATTTTGACACGGCATTTGAATTGAATTTCAGATGTCCAAATTGTGGAAATCCATTAGAAGCTCAAGATAATCAAAATTTTATTCAGTTTTTAAAAGAAAAAATAGTTTCACTTGAAAATTCTGATTTATCAATTGACTCAAATATTTAATCGCTTCTTAATATAGCATCAAAAAAGAATAACTTTTAATAAAAATTGTCTAAATTTCCAAGACATTTTAAAGTTAATCTTTTTTTTTTGTAATAAAAGCAATGTCGCCAAGAGAGGAACCACGAGGCTTTTTCATGTATTTGCTTTGTTTAGCACTTGGTTCAATTTCATCTACTTTTTTAAGAAGCGTAATATTGTAAACTTTTTCTATTTTTTTTGCCAATTTTATAGTGGGTTCAACTTTTCTGGCTTCAATTCTTCTTAATAAAGAAGGTTTCTCGTTTAGTTTTTGAGCAAATTGATCTTGATTAAATCCGCGGGAATTTCGAGCATTTCTAATTCTTTTCGCGTAATCATGAACAATTTCAATATTTTCATCGCGATCTCTTTTAGGTACAAATTTTTTCACGGGGCTCTTAAGTTTAGCATATGTCTGCTGTTGAGAATAGGATTTTTTGGGTTCATTCCTGATTTTTTTGCCATATTGGGCACAACTTTGACACACAGTAATTTTTGCCCCTTCTATTAAAACTTTTTGTCCTTTTCCCCATATTTTACCACCACAAATAGGGCATTCCTTATCAAATTGATTCGATACTTTTTTTGACATAATACAATCTTATATACAATAATTTCTAAGGAAAAGTACTATATATAATGAATTGGATGTAGAACTCTTAAAATTTTCTGTTTAAAGCTAAAAATCGTTATAAAATATAACCTATAAATTTTTTAGAAATCGATAATTTTAACATATTAATGTATTACCTTAAGTTTAAATGAATAAATAGCTATTATTAAATTAGAAAATTTTCTTGAAATTTTAATAAATAAAAGATGGGGTATTTTCTTTTTGACAACAACAAAAGAAAGGAGAAAAAAGGAAGAAACTAAGGATGAAGAGTATTTAATTACTTATACAAGGCACCTGGAAAAGAGATTAAGAAATTTGGAGACTGAAAAACAGTTGCTGGATGCTGAACGTTTAAGATTGGAACAAGAACTACATAGTTTAAGAAA
>JAUWHC010000179.1 GCA_030606095.1 Promethearchaeota archaeon
ATCGTGCGGATACCAAAAGTTAATCTTTGGCTTATCTTGGTTCAAATCAAGATAAATAATTGCGTGTGCTAATTCCATATTAATCCTTTTTTAAGTCGACATTTCTTATATAAAGATACCAATTTACTGATTTAAATCATGGGTTTGTAAATTCATCACTTCTGATAATGATAATATCTTGACTAAAATTATTAACTAAGAAGAATTGGAAGAATTTTTGGTCCATTAGGTAAAATCAATATCTTTGCTTTACATCCGTGTTTAATTACAGAAATTTTTATCGCTTCTTCGACACTTTTTGCATGTTTTAAACCAATGTTTCCGAGCTCATCTTCTTTCATTTCAGAAACGATATATATCTCTGCTGTCATCATTATTCGGGTTAAAACTTGAATTTCCCATTGGTCAGGTACTACAATTTCTTTGTTTAGGATTTTTTGTAGATTTCTTCTGGTGACATATCAGAAAAAAGTAATTCTTTAAACTCATCTTGCCCACCACCAATTCCCTCAGCACATTCATTGACTGAGATTATCGTTCCGTTTTTTTTAACTGCCATTTCGCCAATTGCCATGCTTTTTACAGCTTGATATAAGTTGAGGTCTAGGGGATATCCGCCATTACCACACACAACGATGTCAAATGGTTCTCGAATTTCCTTGAAAGTATGTCTAAGTTGATAATTAACAAGTTTTTTGTGGACTTTTTCTAAATTACCTGCTGCTACTTGTGTGATTTCGTGATTTTCATTGATTGATACATTTACAACGAAATCTACGCCTACTAGTTTAGCAATCTCAGTTGAGTTTTCAGCCATTGGATTATTCTTATAAATTCCAAAACGAGCATTAGGAGAAGCTATATTTTCCGCCGAATGGTTTGCTAAAATAGTTTCAGCACCTGCTATTCCCGGAACGATAGACTTGCTTCCCCCTGAAAAACCGAAGAAAAAGTGAGGTTCGACATAACCCGTTAAGATTTTCAAATCGCTTTCGTAAAAGTGTTTATTGATATAAATGGGAATGTTATTGATAGTATTTCCTAAATATGTGAGCGAATTTTTATCTCTTGCGATGTGATCAACGATTTTCACGCTGCTCGTTAGATAAACCCCTAAAATTCTTTCTAATTCGTCTTTACGAGAGGTACGATGTAATCCAGTTGCAATTAAAACTATAATCTTTTCCTCTTTAAGCCCATAATCGCTCAATTCTTTTATAAGTCCCTTTAAAAGGAGATGAGATGGAACGGGACGTGTAGCGTCTGAAACTACAATGCAAATAGATTTTATTTCTTTCTTACTTTTTACAATTTTTTTTAAAGAAGGAGTTCCTATTGGATTTTTAATGGCATTTCTAATCGCGTTAATTGGGTCTTCAATTACATCTTGTTTCGGTGGGCGAAATATTGTCGTGTTCCAATTAGGATCGAGTGAGACCTCAATTCCACTTTTACCGTAATCAAATTTCATTAATATCGCCTAAAACTAGATGATTTATATAAGGTAATAAAAAATTTATAGTCCTTTAACTTTAATCAATAAATCCTATAGTGTGCTAAATTCTTCGCCCTTGTAACCCCAAGATTTTAGAATTTGTTCCGCCTCGTTAATAATATTATCAATAAATTCTTTTAAAGGTAATATTTTATCCACATGCCCTATCGCCATTGACGCTATAGGAGAGTCTTTTAATTCAAGATGAAATATTTTTTTGTAATATTTCTCGTCAAATATATCTTGATTTAATACCTGAGCTTTCCATCTTTTTGAAGCGGGGCTCTCTTCTGTGGCTATAATTGAGCTACCTAAACATACAGCGTCTGCCCCCATAGCTAATGTACCAAGAAATCCCCTTGCATCTCCAATTCCTCCCGCAGCAATAATTGGAATACTTAGCAACCTACGCGCCATTGTAATATTTACTAAGGTTGTGTTTTGGTTAGGGTTTTTAAATCCTGTTCCCTCAAGACCTACAATTGTAATGGCGTCAGCCCCTCTCTTTTGAGCTGCCATTGCATGCTTCATAGTCGTACATTTATGGAACCAATAACAACCAGCATCCTTAATTTTTTTTCCTAAATGTGGTGTTTGGTAAGCAGAAGTCGTGAATACCTTAACTCCCTTCTCAATTGATTTATCCAAAAAATCTATGTAAGATTGTTCAGTTTTCCCACGCCCCTTTTTTGCAAGATAAGGTGGCGTAATAGTAAAATTTACTCCAAAAGGTTTTTTGGTAAGTCTTGACATTTTTTCAAGTTCTTTTTGAAAATCTTCGATTGTAGGGTAATTTATTGCAGTAATTATTCCTAAACCGCCTGCATTGGAAAATGCGGCTGCAAATTCAGCACAACTTATCGCTGCAAAGGCACCCATTATTATCGGGTACCTTACTTCCGCCATTTGGGTTATTTTAGTTTTCCAAATCATAATTTTTTTGTTTTTTAATATTATATTGTATATAAAATACAAATTTTTATTTTTTTTCCTTTTCTATGTTTAATACAGTAATAAAAATTTCTAAAAATGATTTTTTTAAATAATAAAAACACCATATTTAATATGAAAGTGGGATAAAAGATTAACTGAAACTTGTGGTATTCGTGCCTAAAATATTAAAAGATTTCTGGATTCTTACTGAGAATGGAGTGGTTTTATTCTCAAGAGTTTATGATCAAACAATTAATCCTCAACTTTTTGGTGGTTTGATGAGTGCTTTAAACACTTTTGCTGAAAAACTTACTGACGGAGGGATATCTAACTTCGAAATGTCGGATCTTCGTTTTGTAATTGTAAAACGAAGAAGCTATCTATTTGTTGGGAGTTCTTTAAACAAAACAAAAGAGAAAAAAGTGATTGATGAATTAAAGCAGATATCCGATATGTTTTTTGAAGTTTATAGAGATATATTAATAAATTGGGATAACGATGTGAATTCTTTTTCTGATTTTGGCGATCATATTGATAAATCTTTGGAAAACCAACCTGCCAAAAAACTAAAAGACGCTTTTTGGTAATAATTGTTTGTTATTTAAAATAACCATAAAAAATTTAAGAACGAAATGATATTAAAAACATGAGCAAAATAAAATAGGTTAGATATTCCTAAAATGAACGAAAGTAATAATAAACTCAATAAAGTGCCAGATAAACCCAATGTAATAAGAGATTATGAAGATATTCTTAATAATAATAAATTAAATCTATTTCCTACAAGCAATTATAATGCTCACCTTAAAAGCTTAACAAAACCTCAATTCTTAGGTTCTTATCACCTTAAAGAAGCAATAAATTCGAGATATAAATCAATTAATACCTTGTTAAAAGGGGATATAGAAGTAAAATACGCAAAAGCCTTAAGAAGTACAATTATAAACCCCGTAACTATAGCTCTGATTATTATAGCATTAGTATTTAATGTTATGTGGTTTTTTTTTATCTAATTATGAAAACGAATAAATATGGACTTAAATTTTTTTTTCCTATTAATGGAACTTTTTATTAAAAAATATTAGCATTCCAAATAAATTTTAAAGAAATAACTTGTTTTATTACTTAAGCTTTTTAATTCACTCTTTAAAATTTGAGATGTAAATCCTTTGACAATATATGACATTATAATTATTGGGGGTGGCGTAATTGGTTGTAGCATCGCACGAGCTTTATCAAAATACGATCTTAAGGTCGCTTTATTAGAGAAGGAGGCAGATATAGCTTCAGGCACTACTAAGGCTAATTCTGGAGTTGTACACGCGGGTTATGCGTCACCAAGAGAATATATTAAGCGAGATATGTGTATAAGAGGGAATAAATTATATAGTCAAGCTGTAGAAGAGCTTAATTTTCCTTTTCAAAGAATTGGTTCTTTTGTTGTCGCTTTGGAAGATAATCAGATAAAAGAACTTGAAGAACAAAGAAAATTAGGTACTCAAGACGGAGTTCCAGGCTTAGAATTAATTTTAGATAAAGAAAAAATTAAGTACATGGAACCTAATCTTACAGATGAAGTAGTTGGCGTATTACACGCCCCAACGGCAGGAATTGTAAGCCCGTATGAGATGACTTACGCACTAGCTGAAAACGCAGCCATGAACGGCGTTAAATTCTTCCGAAACCAAAAAGTAAGACGAATTAAGCATCAAAATTACTTATTTGTGATTAAAACTAAAACAGGTGAATTCAAAGCAAACAACGTTATTAATGCCGCTGGACTATATGGGTTAAAGATTTCAAAAATGGTAGGTCTAGACTATTTCACACTAATGCCTAGAAAAGGAGAATATATCCTTTTTGATAGGAATTCGTTGCACTTAAATAAAATTTTATTTCCCACGCCCACTAAAGTATCTAAGGGAATTTTAGTGTGCCCAACTGTTAGTGGAAATACTTTTGTTGGCCCTACTGCTCTTAATATTACTGATAAAAAAGATACTGCGACTACTGAAGCTGGTTTAAAGGAAATTTTAGAAGGGGGAAGTAAATTAGTTCCTAATTTGCCGGTAAGGGCCTCTATTAGAAATTTTGCTGGCTTAAGGGCGGTACCAGGTACCTATGATTTCATAATTGATAATACAGATGTATATGGTTTTATCAACGTAGTTGGCATTTTATCTCCTGGTTTAACATCATGTTATGCTATTGCTGAAAGAGTTGTAGAATTTCTGGAATTATTAGGGGCAAACACTAAAATTAAAGAAGATTATAATCCTATACGCCCAAAACCAGAAAGGTTTAAAGATTTTACTAAGGAAGAATTAGATAGAAAAATAAAAGAAGATCCTGCGTGGGGAAGAATTATTTGTCGGTGTGAAACTATTCCAGAAAAAGAAATTCTTAATGCCATACACTCACCTGTAGGTGCGACCACCGTGGACGGTGTTAAATTCAGATGTAGACCTGGCATGGGACGTTGCCAAGCTGGCTTCTGTCGCCCTCGTGTCATTGAGATTCTATCTAGAGAATTAAATATTCCCTATGAGGATGTAATGAAAAGGGGAGAAGATACAAACTTTCTTGTGGCTAAAACGAAAGAAATTGCGCTACTTCGTTTAAAAGGGGGTGAAGGCGAATGAAGAAATATAAAGCGGATGTTGTAGTTATAGGCGCTGGAGCAGCGGGTTTAGCAGCAGCTATAGAAGTAAAAGAAGCGAAACTAAGCGCTTTAATTATCGAGAGAGACACAGAATTAGGAGGGATAACCTTGCAATGCATCCATAATGGTTTTGGTCTTAAGGAATTCGAGGAAGAATTAACTGGACCTGAGTACTCTCAAAGATTCATTAACCAAGTTAAAGATTTGAAGATTCCATTTCTACTCGATACAATGGTAATTGAAATTACTAAAGATAAAAAGTTATATGCAGTGAACAAAAAGGAAGGGTTAATTGAAGTTGAAGGAAAAGCAATTATCTTAGCGATGGGTTGTAGGGAAAAGACGAGAGGAGCGATTAATATTCCAGGGTTTCGACCTGCTGGCGTTTATACCGCTGGGCAAGCTCAAAGGTTTGTTAATATCGAAGGGTATCTACCTGGAAATACTTACGTAATTTTGGGAAGTGGAGATATTGGAATGATAATGGCTCGAAGATTGACCTGGGAAGGTTGTACAGTTAAGGCCGTGGTGGAGATTCAGCCTTATGTAAGTGGATTGCTTCGAAACCAAGTTCAGTGCTTAGAGGATTACGGGATTCCCCTCATAACGAGCTATACAGTAACCCGAATCCACGGAAGAGATCGATTAAAAGGCGTCAGCATAGCGAAAATGACTAAGGACTATGACCGAATAATAGGATCTGAGAAATTTATTGAGTGTGATACATTACTATTATCTGTAGGATTAATCCCTGAGAACGAACTAACGCTACAAGCTGGAGCGGAATTATCGCAAAACGGAGGACCTGTAGTTGACGAAAATTTAGAAACTACCATAGAAGGAATATTTGCTTGTGGAAATGTATTACAAGTTCACGATTTAGTGGATCTGGTAACTGCTGAGGCTAAACGAGCTGGAAAAAACGCAATAGAATATATCAAATCAAGGCATGGCAAAGAATTAAAGAGGGAGGAAATAATCAAGTGTATCCCTGGCGAAAATGTAAATTATGTTAAACCAGATATTATTAATAAACTAAATTTATCAGAAGAAATAATTTTTACATTCAGAGTTAGA
>JAUWHC010000011.1 GCA_030606095.1 Promethearchaeota archaeon
GATGGGGGCGTAGGAAAAACAACCAAGACTCACCGCTATCTTAATGGCGTTTTTAAAGAAACCTATCAATTAACGAATGGAATGGACTTCTATATAAAAAAGCTTGAGCTTGATGGTAAAAAAATTTCTTTGCAAATTTGGGATTTTGCTGGCGAAGAAAGATTTAGATTTCTCTTACCTGGCGCGATTATGGGAGCTAATGGAACTATTTTTATGTACGATATAACTCGATACATCACCTTTAAAAACTTAACCGACTGGTTAACTGTTTTTGACGAAGCTAACGAAATACACGATCAAAAAGTTGTAAGCTTGCTAGTCGGAAGCAAGCTCGATCTTGAGGGAATGAGAGCAGTTCCCAAAAAAGAAGCCATTGAATTTGCTAAACAGAACAATTTTATTGGATATATTGAATGTTCTTCAAAAAGCGGCGAAAATGTTGAAGCTTTATTTACCAATCTCACTAAATTTATGATAAAAAAATTGATATTACCAATAGAAAGAAGTAAGAGAAAAGGAGTAAGTAAAGTAAGGTAAGAAAAGAAGAATTAAAAAATAGAAGTTGCGTAATTCTGAGCAAAATACTGCTCGTCTAATCGAATCCTAAGAAGGCGCTGGTCGTTGTGGTTTTCCATGAACTCTCTCTTGTCCAAGCGACAAATTTTTTAAAAACTATAGCAATCGTGAATTGAGTTTTCGTACCCTTCATAAATACCGCCTATGTTACCGGTAATTTCGTTAACCGGGTTGAAACTCATGTTTAATAATTTAAAATCGGGCATACCCTGAAACGCGTTTCTCTGGACAGTCTCTATTTGGTTATGCTGCAAAAACAAATTACCCAAGTTAACGAGACAGTTAATATTTTTAACTTCTTTTATAGAGTTATGGTCTAAGTACAGATTATACAAACCGGTTAGACCGTCAAGACCCTTGATTTCTACGATTTTGTTCTTGCTTAGCACTAACTTTTCTAAATTGCTGAGTGAATCGAGCCCTTTAATCGTTTTAATCTGGTTTTTATCGAGGTATAGATATTTTAAGTTTGAAAGGTTGTCCAAACCTCTTATTTCTGATATCTTATTACCATTTAATGACAAATACTCTAAGGATTTGGCATCTTCAAGCCCGCAAATCTTCGAGATATTGTTATTTGACAAATTGAGCTTTTTCAAGTACGGAAGGCTAGCTAATCCGCTCATATCTTCAATTTGGTTGTAGAACAAAGTCAATGCTTCTACACCTTTAAGGTTCCATAGTCCGTCTATTTTCTTGATCGCTGTGTGAGATATCTTAAGATCTTTCAACCCAACTAGCTCGTCCAAACCTTCAATATCCAATACGCTTCTTAGTCCGTGCACAGTAATGCTAAGATTCTTCAAATCATTTCTTAACTTAATAGGACTTCCGTTAACAACCACAAAATCTCGAGTCATTTTTCTAACACCATAATTTCTTACTCCTAAAATAAAAATATAAATTTAAACTTAAAAATTTAGCGACTAAAGGCGTTTACTAATTTTCTCACCACCACCGTTGAAGAGGAATACCATCGTAAAAAGTCGGAATAAAGAGATCAAACTTTATCCATTCTTTTACATGTTCTTGTTTTAAAATGGCACCCTCTTCTATTCTAGAAAAAGTAAAAGCCTTGAAACCTGTAATAGAATCTTTTGAAAAGATTTCGTCAAGGCTATAGAATCGGTGCCGATCAAAAGCACATATGACAGAATCGTAGAACCAAATTGGTACCTCCACGTATGTACCTGCCACCTCTTTGGTAATTTCGTCTCGAGTCATGAAAAACATATTATCCGTATGGGATACCTTTTCGTAGCAAAGAGATAATGCAATAATATATTCAATTTTGCTATCGATGTCAGGATCTGACAAATCTAAATCAAATCTATTTGCATCGAAACTAAATCCGCTATAGGGAGTGGCCAATCGTTCACGACGGGGGATTGATTTGATGTAGGGTTCAGCATTGGTGGCAAGCAAATGATATCCTTTCTCAAGATGGTTTTGAGCAACATATATCCTAACTTTACCGTCTGTTGCTACTTTACCTTCCTCTCCGACATTATCTTTTATAATTTCTTTAAGCGCGGAAGATTTACTCCTAATGACTTGTATGTTATGCAGATAGAAGTCAAATAAAGAAGTCATTTCCTTGCCTAAATGGCTAAAACTTCTCCAGATTATAATATCTTTACCGTTAAAGTCGTCTTTATTAATACTTATTTTTACAGGTCGACCGTTATAACTAACTTTATTAAAAGTAATAGTCTTACTATATGCATTTTCCGTCCGCCCGTAATATTTCCCTCCTTCGGAGTGACTTAATCCACCTATAATTAAGTTTTCGATCTTAATTCTTATCGAATCTCCCTTTACGCCGTCAACATATTCATTTTCTGAAAGAGAAAGAGCTCCTTTCTCTGCTGCCATTAATAATTTGTTTAATAAGGAAGTTCTTTTCTTTTTAGCGATATCTTTATTCTCTTCGCTTTTAAAGCAATTCCTAACGAAAACTTCTATTTTGGATTTAAGAACTTCTAGTATTTCTCCGCTTGATTGTTTGAAAAGTTTGATCTTTAAAGCAACTGAATTTCGTAAAGAAACCGCATCTTTGACTGCTTTTGAATTGAGATATTGGTAGAAAAAATTATTTTGGATCTCTCTGTTAAACTCAAGTTGGTTTTCAGTAGTAAAGGAAGAATCAACAAATGATAATGGGGAATACCCAAAAAACAAAGGAACTGATTCCCTATCTCTAAAACTCTCAACTGGCAAGCGTACATACGAGTCTGTGAAAAACAGCGAAAAGAGATGGCTTGCTACCGAAGTATCGCTAGTCAAAGGCATATTATGAGAGTTTTGCGAGGAAGTAATGATATTAAAATCGTTTAAGTAATCCCTTATTTTTTCAAGACTTAAAATTGAATAAAAATCAATTTTAAACTTGTTTTCATGTCCAACAGGTCCATGAGTATAATAGTCGATCATGTGCATAAAAGTAAGCCTTAAAGTCATGTGACCGAATAACCTCGATATAACCTCAAAAATGACTTTGGCAGAACGAGCTTCGCCTCTGGAAAACTTCTTATTGCCAAGATTAAATGTAAAATCTTTATAGTTTCCTAATAACCCTTGAGCCTCTGCAATTAGAGCTCCCACCTCAGAGGAGTCACTAGCAGCGTCGTAATTCTTAATTTTGCTAACCACGAGATCAAACCATTTTTTAAGGCTGAAATCTTCTCCTTCTTCTTTTAATTTCATAGGAATCGTCTTCCCATCTTTGTCTTTTAAAAATAAGAATTTTTTTAAATCATCATTTTTTAAGATTGTTTTACCTTCTGCATCTATTTCGGTAAATAATTTGGTTATAATGCTTTCGATCGTAGCAATGTTTCTATATGTATTAGAGTCAACCTCTCCGGTTTCTGGATTAAATGCTAAATTTAAGGAACCTATTAAGCCGCGTAGTAATGCGCTTGGATACGCTCTCTTTTTTGACCCTTGTGATTCGGTACCTAAAATGTTCCGAATGTCAAATACTTTCATGTACAGATTAAAAAGGTCTTCTTTGCTAATTATATTCGGGTCTAGCTTGCCCGTCATAGGTTCGAAAGTTATAGCACTATCGCTTCCTAATCCCATTAATGAAGTCATGCTTAGGAAAGAATAGAATTCTGATTTATCGAGATTGTCAAAGAAATTCGTTCCGACAGCAGGCAAATCGTAATGAAGCGAATCAGAACGATAAGCAGGGTTAAACAAGTCGACGTCTAATAATGTGTTTATTTGCTTATTAGAATCCGATCTGGAGAACGCAAACAATATATTTAAACCATAATCCTCCTCTCCATCATTTAACAAACCGTTTTCAATTATGTCTTTATTTAAATTGTCTTTTGATCTGTACATAAACTGCCCGGAAACCCCCATACTAGAATCGTAGAAAGTGCTTGAAATTAAGGTTCCCGAATGATCGGTAATAATGGCATTGCGGACGAGTTTTCCGTTAAAAATTAATCCGTCGTACCAGTCTGCGGGATTTTTAATAAATGAACAAGAAGAAACTTCCGCTAGAGCTAATTTACCGTTAATGTTATGAACAATTCTAAAACTCTTGCTTTCGATATTTTCGATGGATTTAATAGGAACTAAATTGCTTCCTTCTAAGACGATTATATCTTGGAATTCTAAACCACCGAATTTATAAAACTTTTCTGGTGAAACTTGAACGACATCAGACAGATCGGGATTATTTTCAGTTTTAAAATAATAGTTCATATCGGATGTTCTGTCAAATCCGCTCTTTCTAACAATATCTCCACTAATAATATCCGTCCATTCCGAATATTGCAAATTAAATTCGGTATTTGGTAGTTCCGAGAGTTTCTTAAGGAAATCTTGGATATAGTTGACTTGATAATACTTGAGTAACTTATCTTTAGCGTTCGGTTTAATAATCTCGTCTACGATAAAATTGCGATCTTCTGCTAAAATCTTCAATGTAGTCTTGTATTGCTGAGCAGTAGGATTAGTATTACCAACCACCGACCAAATCTTCTCGTTGACATGTTTAATGATAATATCTTCGGGCATAATGCGCCTTGAAATTTTTTGGTTTCCTTTAGAATCTCGGATGTGATAAATGTCGAAATCACTCAACGTTTTAAGAAATAGCTCAAGAAAATCGTTAAGGTCGCTTTCTTTGCTTAATAAGTTGAGTAAAGAGGAAATTACCTTGATATTTTCGAAACCTCTAAAATTTTCATTACTTTTATCGTCCCAAATGTTATAAACCGATTGAACGTATAAAGAAGACAAGAAGTCCGCGATTACATCTTGCATCTTAACATCTCTAGAAGCATAATATTTGATAGGTTGCATCAAAATCAATAGTTGCCCTATTTCCTTACTATGCAATAATATATTGCTTAAATCAGGATATCTCATGCGATCTTCCCCGTCAAATAAGAACGGGCTGCTCCCCATATCGTCCTTGGCTTTCGAAAAGTAAAATACGTCGACTTCTTTCATGGCTATGCTTGGGTCGATCTTATCGTTGAGATACAATTGCTTCAAAACCTTCGATAAATAGTGTAGAAACACGTGGGATTCCGCGAAAGCTCCTTGTTTATTACCTTTTGTAGGGAAATAACCGGTAAATTTATCGATATTACCCATGGTAAAGAATAAGCCGAAAAATTCGTTAATTGAATTGGAAAATATCTCGTTATCGAAGGTAGAAGTTTTCATTGAGAGCAACGACTTGTATAATTCGTCAAAAACTTTTGAACCGTCAGTTATCTGGCTAATCTTCGAATATTCAAAAAGTTTGTTAAGCGTTGAGGACATGAAGCATTGAGATATAAGATTATTTGTAATATCCTCGGATATACCATCGATTTTGTCGAGGAAAGTACGCTCAAAATATTTTTCCATTTCTTGGTTCCAGTTAATTTCTTTTTCACTAAGTTTCGTCCCAGAAAATAGATAGTGTTTTCTAAACAATTCGTGTATTTGCTTAGTAAACACATCCTTAATCGAACTACCTTTACTTGTGAATTTTCCTATAATGCCGTTAACTTTAGAATTCAATTCTTTAATAAATCCTTCGATGACGAGATCGGATTTTTTCAATAAAATATTATCAATTGTTTTATAACTACCAATTTGAGCCAACAATAACTTTCTAAAATCGTTGACATTTTCTGAAAGGCGGAAAATTATATCTCCTGATGGTTGATCTGATTTAAAAGGGGTAGTTACCCAATATTCTTCAGGAGTTCCAACCTCCATGGCATCCATAACGTGTTTTTCTTGATCAAGTGCTTGTTGAGAATAATCGTATCCAATTCCGTTTAAAAGTTCCATAATGTCCATATTTTCGGATATTTTCTTCTTGCTCTCTTTTCCGTCTTGTTCAAAAATGGTAATTTCTGCTCCAATCTGTAGCACATATCCTCCAAAATAAAGAGAAAATTCGAAATCTTTAGAAAGAGCTGGGAATTCTTTTCTTATCGCTTGTCGAACCTTTTCAACGTAATTTTTGAATGTTACTTTTTCTTTTGCCGCCCAGAGAATTTTTAATGCTTTACCTCTAAAACGGACGAGAGGGTCTGTCATTTCAGCTAAATTGTCTTCAAGACTTGTTGTGAGTTTTACGCTCATAATGTTAACTTCTTCAGAGGATTCAGCTTGCAAACTTACAGCTGAGGATTTTAAGCTATTAGCTTCGTCCAATTGGGTTATCATTTCTTCGAATTCAGACGCGTAATACGCTTGAGCGCCAAAAGCACCGAACATCGACATTACTTCGAGAGAGTTTGGGGCTATCTCGCCGAGCTTATTGTTCACGATTGCGTCTACGCTGTTCTTAGCGTTTGATCTGGGGTTAATGTTTGATTGAGAGATCGCTGAAGTAGCAAGGCCTGTATAACCCATGAGTCCGTCCCACACGGTTTTTAATTGTTGCGGACTAAGCCCAGCAGCGCTAGGATATTTTTGAAGGTCTCTTTTTTCTGCGATGCGTTGCTTTATGCCCGTATAATACATGGATATCGCCTTAGGCGAGGCAATAACGCCCTTTCCGAAAGCTTGAGCAATCTGTATCGCACCGATCACCGTAAAACCGCCGAAAAACGCGGAGGGAATCGCAAGGCTCAACAATTTAAACGATTTAGAAGAGACTAACTTCTTATATTGGCTCATCGACGCTCGATTATCGGAAGCCATCTGACTCTGAATGATTTTGTATTCGTTGTAAAGTTTTCTCCTTATCTCTGTAGACAAAGCCCCGATCTCGCCTTCTTGCGACTGTCGCGTGGCGATCCAGCTTCTTAGGTCGTTATTAGCTTGTTGTATTTGCTGCCTATTCATGCGTCCGGTACCGCTTAAAGACTCTCTTACGGAAGTCACTATACTCGAAACCCAGAACGCCATATCGTCCGTTCCGCCAAGCATAGGTACGATGCTTTCGGACAGGCTTTCGATTAATCCGTCTATAACCACTTCTTCGAACATTTCTGAGACAACGGATCTACCTATTTGCTTCGCGAACTGTCCTGCGAGTTGCACTTTAGAAGCAAGTTGCATTTTAGAAGCGAGCAGAGCGGCCTCTCCAAAGTAATTCTGAACTTTTACTATAGCCCAAGAGCCGAAAGCGATGGTAGCAACGCCTATAGCCGTGGTGATCGCGGTCATAACCATCGTATATCTGATTTCAGCGGTCATCTGACCTGCTACCTGAGCGTGAGTATGAACGTTAACGAAATCTTGTAATACGTGAACGGTTGCTTGATGTAATGCTAACTCCATGTACTCTTCGTAGTATGGAGAGTTAGGGTCGGCGGTTTTTTGAAGCCGATGGGTTGTTTTCCAGCTCGCCAGAGATTAACTTGCTTACGGTAGAGCCGATCGCCTCGAAGGTTCTGTTGCTTCCAAGGTCGGGATAATCCATAAGAGTGTAATTCTTTTTGTCTTCGCTATCCATGTTAATCTCAGCTACTTTCGTGTCGTTTAAATCGAATTGGAACATGCTGGAAGGAATTGTTAAAGCGGGGTTAATAGTTTCTTCAATTTCGGCAGACGAGAGAAAGTAAGTGTAGTGCGGAAAACCCAAACTTAAATTGTCAGCCGCGTTAAAGAAGTCCGGATCGCTAAGTTTTGGTAGATGCGCTGTAAAATCGAGGTCGGCGGTTTCATTTGTAATCTGGTAGTTATATCCGTAAGAGAAATTGCTCGGCGAAGTATCAGCGTAATCCATTCCCGAACCTGAGTAGAAAAAAGCCGTGTCGGTCTGAATAATCCCATAAATCGGAAATTCGGGGTATTTAATGCTCCAATCGACCTCGTTACCGGTTAATTGGGGCGGCGTAAATTGGATGCTTTCGCCAAACTCGCTAACCCCTTTATCTATAGGGAATTCGTAATAATTAGTATCGTTAAAACTGTGAGTAGGAGACCAGTAGTCCGTATGTATGGTTATGTTGTGCGCCCAAGGCATAAACATTCCGCAATACTCGTCGCTTGTTGACATATGAAATCTGTTCTGCTCCTCTTTGGTTTCCCCGATTGAATATACGCCATTACCGTCCTTATCGTCAAAAATGTAGAAATCGGAGATCATTTCTGCCCAAGCGACCTTTTCCCCGTTTTGAGTTTCGTAGACTTGAAAAGTTATAATCAACGGCATGGAAAATTCCATATCCAGAGTTTGATAAATAGTGTAATTGTCGTCTCCCGGTTCGGGCTCTGCTATCCACGCCCCAGTGTCTTCAATAACCTCAACCCAAGTGTCTAACAACTCCATCGTGGTTAGGTTGTATTTTTTAAAAGTGGTTTCGGTTTTTTTATAGAAAGAGTTTTCGTGCCTGTAATCGTGGGTTATGCAATCTATAACGTACTCAGCGTTATAAGTCCCGTTTTTGAAGCCTATCCAGATAAAGTAAACCGAAGTATTGTAAGAGATATCAACCCTATAGATGTCAAAATTAACGTCAATAACGAAGTCCCCCGTTAGCGTAAGGTTAGAGTAGTAGCTAAAATTCACGTTGTAAGTGAACACGGATTCTTCTTCGATCCACTCAGTATCGCTAATTGCATAACCGTGAGAATGATTAAAAACATCGTTGTATGAGCCGCTCTCGTTCATCAAAAAGTTGGAATCGTCCCAAACCCTGCTAATGTGTGCGGAGAAAGTATCTAAACTCCAGCTATAATTAATATCCACCGGATCTATATCTCCACGAACGTTAACAACGGGTACGATCGAAAAAAGCGCGTTGATAACTAATAAAGTAATTACAACAACGATTTTCGTATTTTTCAGCTTTTTCAAATAATTTTTCATATTAAATCACTTCTTTTTTAATTCTAAATTTAACGGTTTTTTCATAGATTTGTAATAATAAAAATAAAAAATTCAAGATTTTTTCTTTAAATTGGTGAATTTGAATAGAACAAAACCAGAAATAATAAAAAATTAAAATTTTAAAACTTTCAGAATAATGAAATCTTGAAAATAATTTTTCAAGAAAAGTCACTTTTTGAATAGAAGAACTGATATAAATCTCATTTTCTAATGTAGATGAATTTTTCATATCATACATCAATGAATTCTTTTTTCTTGACTTTATTGATATTACGCTCATCGAATTTAAACATTTGTCCCCGAATTGGAGGACACAAAACTGAAAATATAAAAAGTATCCCCAAAAAATTGTTTTTTCTGCGGCTCTTTTAATTTAGTTAAGCGTTGGAAAAACTTTAGAATAGTATTTCAAAAATAAATTTTTTTTTTATAGCGCACAACCCAATATAAAAATCTCTATTCTACTTTATGCAAAAACAGTCCTTTTTTTCCGTTTATAACTTCGAATTTGATATTAATTTCGTCTCCCTTTTTCCAGTTTAGACTTCTTGCGATACTAACTGGAATATTTAGCCTACTCTGTTTTGATTCTTTATGGTAATAATATTTAGCGGTTTGTCCGTTCATTTTACTCTTTGATTTGATTAGAAACCTAATTTGATATCTAAATAGTTTTCAAAATATTTATATATTCGTAAAACTTAATTAGATATTAGGTATTCAATTTAATTAGATATTGAGTTAGTATGACTACTAAATCGAAATTTGAGAATGTATGTTACCAAGAAATTTTTGACCAATTCTTTAATTTTAGGTCGGATAATCAATTAGATTATACAAAATGGTTAAGCAGGTTTTATTTAAAACTGATGAAACATCTGAAACTTACAGATGATAAGGATTTAGTAAAGAGTTCAATCTTTCTTATTGCTAGTTTAAAATCTAACTACAATCCGGACTCAATTGGGCAACGAGGGTTTGATGTAATGAGTTTATCAGATCGAAAAAGGATGGAATTTAAAAATATTTTATTAGAAGAATTAACGCTAAATTAAAAGATAAAACATGAACAAGGTAGACCGCAATATCGTGAAGATGGATTTAATTTCCGTGAAAAATGAGTTATTTAACAATCACAGATTATATATTCAAGATTTAATTAAGTCGTTAAAAGTAAAAAGAGAACTTCCTTTTTCCGCTTACAAAATCGATTTATCGCTCGCCTATCTTAAAGAGTTGTACGAGAATATTTTCCCTCAAAAAAAGCATGGGGGTCATTTAACGTCAAAAAATGGTGAGATCAAATTGAATATGAGTAGAGACGAAACCTACAATGAAAGAGTTTCTCTTTCATTAAGAAGAGATGTTCCCTTGCTTGATAGATCTATAATTATAAATTTGTTTGAAGGGGTAAAAATTCGAAATCGTATTCCAAGTTTTGTCGAGTTAATTTCGACGAGGGTTTCTCTGTCGAAGACAACGATCCAAAATAGAATACGAGTAGGGAAATTCGCGATTAATAGCGATAAAATCGATGATTTAATATTATTATATAGAAAAAAGGAAGTATCTCATTCAAAAGTTCTTAAAGAGATAAGAAAAATAGAAAAAAGAACAATCTGCTAATAAATTGAACCAAATTAATATTTACCAATATCAAAATTTAGAAGAAAAGTTAATAAATCTCAAACCTTATTCTTAGATAAAATTTTATGCTTGGCATAGAATTAGTATAAAAAGAAGCCCAAAATAGTATCGTTATTCAAGTCTTTGAAAATTTTTACTTATAAACACTCGCCCAAAAGGTAATGCATGATGCATTCAATAGATATTTCAGATCAAAAATTTAATTGTTTTAAGTGTGGAAATTGCTGTTATAACATTCTACGAGAACAAGACACAGGCGAGTATGGTTACAACTTTCAAGGGGAACTATTACTAAATCCAAGGACCTCATTAACTATTTTATATAACGAAAAGTACGAATTAGAACAAAATCTCCTCAATTACGACCTAAAAGCACGTTTTTATCCTGGTATGGTTTTTTTTATGAAGGATTATCCTTATGGATTCATATACTCCTATCAATTAGGAGTAAAGAAAAAGAAATACTGCATGTTCTACGATCTCTCTAAACGAGAGTGTAAAATCTATCCTATAAGACCTGTAATTTGTAGGTCTTACCCATTAGGATGTAACGCGTTTGAAGGTTTGAACCTTCTCCCTGAAGCAACGTGTACGGGAGTAATAGAAATGGTGCACCACGTGGATTCGAACGTTAAAGAAGGAGATTTAATATACTACCCTTTCTCTCAAGACCAAATAGCTTCTGCGTTTCCTACTGAATTTTTCCTCAGTGCCAATATCATAAGCTTTAATGTGTGGGAGTTAAAAATTATTTTAAATAAATTAGGATCGATGTTTCTAGAAGAAAAAAATGTTACACCCTCAAGAGTGAGCAATTACACCCTTCTAAATTTTCGCGAATTTCTTGGCTGGACAAAGGATAAAATTACTGAGAAGCACCAGAGATTAAAGGTACAGCGTTTCTCTCAAGAATTTGAGTTTGGAAAGCAACATTTCGCGCAGCAATTGGCTAATTTGGTTAAAAAACATAAAGATTAGGATTCAGTTAATAAATCTAAATTGCTTGATCCAATCTTTAATAAGCTGATTTTCGCTTTCTCCTATGATTCTGATAATAATGTATAGTCCATTCCTTTAATTCTATTTATCTTATGATAGAGAGCGAGACAAATAGGTTAGAATTCCTATAATCGATCTCAGACTTGAATGGAGTTAAGAAGAGATTCTTATAGATTTTTCATAATAATATATTAATAGGTTATTATTTTCGAAATGTTAGAGTAGATCTAAGCGATACTCAATAGATTATCTTGTTAATCCTTAGAATTAGTGAGAGATGTAATTGCTAAATTTAAGGATGATATAATACCAAACATAAGAATATTAATTAAAGAATATCTTGATCAATTAAAGTCTCAGAAGGATATCAAAACTGATTTCTTCAGAAACTTGGAAGAATATATGTATGATAACATCAAATCAATAATAGAATATCCATTCTTAAGAGATCTAAAATAATTTAATTAAAAGGGAAAAGCAAATAAAATTTATCTAATTAAAGCGATAATAACCAACTTCCTACTTCTCCACAATTACTATTAAGTCAACTAAGGATGACAAAAATTAGTAATAAAGTTATCACAATAACAACCATTATACCGATAAACGCAAGTAAATTATATTGAAACCAATTTATCTTAAAGTCTTTATAATTCTCTAAAATTTCATTAAAAACAGCATTCTTATTTTGAAGTTCAGTGTTATTAACGTAAAAATTGTCTTTTTTATCTTGTATTCTCTTAATCCTCGCGTAGGGTAAATAATTCAATAATATAAGTAAACCAACGGGTATAAATCCGATAAATCAAAAGAACGTCCCAGATAAAAAAGCCGATATGGCTAAAAAATAGAGACAACAAATCGCAGGATTTGACAACCTTCTACTTAAAGGGTCTATTATAGTATTATAATCTTTCTTTTCAAGTTTTTCAATTTGAGACAATTCATTATCCACAAAAACATTTCCTTTTGTATAGATTATTTTATGATGCAATATTCTATTATTTGTAAGAGTCATGTTATAGCAGCCTTGAATATCAAGTTTGTAAATCGTACAATTTTCAATCGTAATATTTTGGGTATTGCGGCATTTTAACTTGTAGATAATGGAATCTTTAATGATATAATGTAGAGTACTTCGATGTATCCATAAATTCGGCTGTAACCCTTTTAATTCGTCAATAATAATCGATTCGAACTCCGAACCATCACCTTGCCATCCTTTTTCAGTCTTTAGGGAATTGATCTTTTTATCTGAAATTTCTATATTATTAAATTTATTTCGCTTTAGATTCTTAATTATCTCATTCAAATTATTGCCACTTATTAATTTATTTCTTTCTAAATATTTAGTTAAATTAAAGTTATTCGATGTGTTGTTAAATCTATAATTCTTTTCTTTTAATGGCTAATAATGTAATAAGAAATAACAACGTTGTATAGAAGCTCATAATCAAAATTCCCATTTCGATCGTTGGTGTAAGCCATAATTTCACGGGAGGAAGGATATCGCCTGCGTAATACACCCAAGTCCACCGTTGACCAACAGGTAGCCCACCTGGAATGGTATGATTTATTAAATTTCCTATATAATTTAATGAAAAAATCGGTTCTATTTCTTGATTTATTGCGGTTAGTACTTGCTCAAGAATGGGAAATCCAATAAGATATATCAAAACTACCGTAACAGTCGTAAAATTTACTGTGGGCATAATGGAACTTAAAAATAATATTAAAGTGCTTAGAGTTATTGTATAGATAATAGCTATTCCAAGAGAAAAATACGATTCTGGGATTATAGTATTATAAAGAACTATTGTGGAGAAATTCATTGTTAAGTAATATAATATCACCAAAATAATAATTATATTTAAATTAGCAACGAATTTTCCTACGATTAATTTATATTTGTTAATTTTTGGAAACATAATATACCCCGTTTTCTTACTGAATTCTGAGCAAACAATATCAGAGAAAAAGAAGCACGAAACGAATATAAGGAAAAATCTAAAATAGGTAATACCATCTCGATAAAAACTACACTCATCAAAATGATAAGGATAAAAGAACGAATATAAAAGGGCAAAAATTATAGTAGTAAAATAAAAGAATAAAACCCTTTTCCATCGCAATTTAAATTCCAAAATATAAGTCCTTAGGATTGGATTAAAAACTTCTTTATATTTATTTATTTTTTTATTCATTTCTTATTTGTTCTCGTTTTTACTTATTCTTATTTAATTTCTTCTAAGTATAATTTCTCTAAAAGAGATGTTTTTGATTGTGAAAACGATATTACATTAAACTCTGAAGCAAAATCTTTTCCTAAAATTTTAAAAATCTCTCCTTTAGATTCAGGTCTCCCATCATAGTAGATCGTAAGATTCTTGCTTGAGGGTTGATATTGCACAGGCGATTCAACAATTGTAGGATCTATAGTTTTATCCAAATACGGTGCTAATTTTTCATTAAGTTTTTTCTCGACCAGTTCAAATCTTTCTATTGGAATTGGCTCAAGAAGTTGGCACACAATTTCACTTGTTTTAAGCAATTTCTCCATATTTTCGATTCGATCAAATTTAATAATTTCTCCGTTGTTAATAAACGCAATTTTATCGCAAATTTCTGATATCTCACGTAGCATATGCGATGCTATAAAAATCGTTTTATTTTGTTCTTTGAAGTTTTTTAAATATTGTCTAATTTTTATTCTAGCTTTTGGATCTAATCCTGTTTGAGGTTCGTCTAAGAAAATAATCTCTGGGTCGTGAAAAATAGCTTGAATAAATCCCAGTTTTTGTTTCATGCCCTTAGAAAAGGTTTTAATCCTTTTTTTTTTCCAATTAATTAAATTAAAATGAGAAAGTAATTCATCGATTCGTTGATTTATTTTTTCTTTAGGATAGTTATGAAGTTTAGCGTAATGTTTTAATAAAACTTTAGGATTTGAATCGTAGAATACGGGAATATCGATTAAAAAACCCATTGAGATTAGGTCTTGCGAATTTATGCTTATATCTTGTAGGTTATTCCTTTTATTTTTTATTAAGATATTACCAGTAGTGGGTCTTAATAATTTTGCTATAAGTTTTATAGTTGTTGTTTTGCCTGCTCCATTTGGACCGACAAACCCAATGGTTTCTCCTTTGTGAACTTCAAGATTTAAATTTTTTACTGCAAAATTTTTTCCAAACTTTTTGCTTAAATTATTTGTCTTTAGTATTATCTCATTCAAATTATTGTCATTTATTATTTTGTTTCTTACTAAATAAATACTTAGGTTTTTACGATAATATCGTTTGAAAAATTACTTTTCTCTTAAAAAGACAGTTTAAATTTTTGTAAATCAACTCCTATTTAATTCTTGAAATGTAATCTTTTTAAAATTATTCGATCTTCCAACCGATCCGAGTAAAAAGAGTAAATAATTCCAAATTTCCAACACACAAATATAATAACCTTCTAAATTTAAATTTGAATGATTTTTGGAAAAGATTTAAATATTTGATAATCATATTTTTATCTTAAGGAGTAAAATCCTTATTTACCAAAAAGGCTGAAAAGATGAAAATTAACAATAAATATAAGATAGGATTAGTAATTTGTATTCTCTCAATTTCTTTTCTAGGATTTGCGATACCCACAAAAGCATATAATAGATGTGCATATATTGAAAAAGAAGCAGAGTATCTAATCTTCCCTTGGTGGTTTCCTGGTTGGGCTCTTGAGCTTAATATATTAACAACTCGAACATGGGACTCTACTTGTGGACATTACTATTTTTCGGCGCATAGTGAAGGATATACCGCAGGTCTTGGTACTGGTTACTTTAGGTGGGTAGAATATTCTGAAGATATTGATTATTTCTATTGCCCTACATGTCATCATCTTATTATGATTTCTTATGAAGTTCATGGAAGGTTTTATTATTATTCTGATTCATCTAATTATTACGATATAACATTATCAATTGAATATTGGGCTGATGATAGTTATGATGCCACTTTTGGACCATTCATTAACCACTTAGTAGGGACATGGAGATTTTCTGAAGAGTCGGGAATACAGACTTAGTTAAAAAATAACTTTAAATCTTTTTTTTTTCTTATCTAATTTTCTTTTATAGCCCTCCATATTATCATTCTGTATTTCCCACGGTTGAAAAAGAATCCTGATTTTTAAGGGAAGGAAGAATTCCATCCTTTACAAAGATCCTGAAGTTTATTTCAAATTACTTTTTTCTATATGGGGACAACCTTAATTATCGATTGCGAAGGATCAGCTCTCTCTCAAAAAAAGCTCAATACTATAAAAAACTTAAAGCGCCAAAAATCCTTATTTAATATTATTTTTGCAAAGTCTTACCGAAGCCTTCATAATTAGGATTTTGAATAACCAAAAATAACCAAGATCTTTTCGATTAATTATTATTATACCCTTTAAAACCGTAATATTTTATATTTTGGATTAAGATATTTGCCATATATATATACTCTTATACCAGCTTTAGGTTTATTAATCACTATTATTTTGGTCGTTTTATTCGTACTTTTCGCCGGTATTACAATAGAGTCCTGAATCAATGTTATTTCTGAATGATGGAAATTCATCGTATAACAAAAAATCGTAATTTGGTGTAAGATCATTAAACAAAATTGGATCGAAAGAATATCGCGATTCCTTAGTTGAAATATTAATCCCAAGAATCGCAGAAGCGTTTCATGGAAATCTAAATATTTGTTTCAAGTGTTTTAAGGAAATTCATTTACGCACAAAAGTTTTAAACACGAGAAATATAAATTTACCTTTAATTGATCAGATAATAAAAAACTATTTAACTATTAAAGAACAAAAGATCACAGCAAAAGAACAAGATATCATAAGTTATTATTTGGCTCAAGATAATAAAATTTTCATTACGACTTCAGATTTGAAAGAAGATCTTAATTACGATAGAACAATTGCGTGGAAACATCTTGAAAATCTTACAAAAAAGAACATCTTCCAAAAGATTAAGTATGGTAACCCATCTAAATATCAAATAAATGAGATTTTTTTAAGTTTTTACGAAGACAAGCTAAAAAAAGAAGTAATTTTTAAAGATTAAGGAAATAAGAAAATAAGGAGAGAAGTATGGCCTCGTTAAGATTGTATTTTGAAGCAACAATTCAAGACCCTGTTGAAAGAATAAAAGAAAAGATTTTTTTAGATGTAGGTAATTTTGCAAAATTCGAAAGCTCTAATATTTTAACGCCTGGATTTTATAAAAATTCTAAAATATTGAGTCCTGTTTTAAACGATTATTACTTATCTGACTTCTTTGAAATTGGACAGAAAAAGCTCCCAACGCTTGTTACGGAATTATCTTATTTTAAATACGATAATAAAACTAAGAGTGAGATTCGCAAATTTCCAATTTTAATAAAGATATTGTATAATCCGAAAAAGAGAGTTTTGGGCTTCTATAGCAGGAGCCCTCTAAAGAATAAGCTTGCCGATAATTTAATAAGAAAATTAAAGCAAAAATATCATTTTAATTTTAGATTTGATCCGTTGTTATATACTTATCAAGAAGATAATCTGGATAAATTCGTGCACGTACTAAATATAAAAGACTTTACGGCTATTACCATTTGGGACAAAGATAATAGCGTTACTCTTAAAAATCCAAGAAAAATATCGGAAACAAAGAAGTATATCAATTTTATTGACGAGCAGTCTAGCGGGAATTGGACTCATTTAAAAGTGCCCTTTGACGACCTTGATATCGAGCTAAAAATACATAAACAAACGCAAAGATTCATAACATTCGAAAACGATTATAAGGACGATAATCATCTAACAAAAGCAGTGGATTTCTTAACAAATAAGATCTTGGAATTTGAAGATTTTAATCAAAAAAAACAGACCTATATCGATTCTTACGATTGGACAAAAGATCCGTATTAAATGAATAGTCAATTCTTATGTACTTGCTTGAAAAAAAAACAACTTACTTTAATTGGAGTTAAAAAGGAGCGGAAGGTTAATGGGATATTTTGGAAAGTTTTCAGCGGTATTAAATTGTAGTGCGAGTGCCATAGCTCAGTTTTTTAAAAGTTACTTTGAAGAAAATATAACACAGATATACGATAATAAAGAAAAGTCTGGACTACTCGTCTATTCCAGCGAAAACAATTGGGTAGTGATCAAATGGCCCCGTTCTTACTTCTCGTACGATAAACCCTCAAAACAAATTTCCAAAGAATTTCAGACGGTTGTTTCTGCAATCAATGTATATGATGGAGATTTCTGGGAGCACGATTTTCTTAAAGATGGAAAGCAATTAGACAGTTTCCACTCTGCTCCCGATTATCATCACGAAATCGATAGCGAATCGTTGAAGTTTATTCAAGCGGGTAACCCTCAGCTAATAGCAGCAGAACTAAAAATAGACTTAAAAAAAATTAAACCGTATTTTAACCGAGATAAGAGTCGGGAAATCCGTTATAAGAAAGTGTTTCCCGAAGATATATACGAGTTAATGCACGGGTTAGTCTTCATCGACTTCTGGGAAAAATTAGGAATACGGCTCCCAGAAGAAACCGAAGTTCCTGCGTACGCGTTCGAGCTGTCAAGGAAGTTTATAAGGAAAGACAACAAAAAAGCCTTTTCTGGCGATTTTAATTGGGAGTTGTGAGAAAAGAATGGGTGGAAAACGCAGATTAAAGCAATGGGAAGTTCAGAGTCATTCTGATCCCTCAAAACAATATAAAGTCACCTTATACGACGACGATAGTTTTGCTTGTTCTTGTCCGCAATGGATATACCGTAGAAAAGAATGCAAACATATTAAAAAATATAAAAAAGAATTTCTAAGATATCCATTTGAAGGAATCCAAATGAGCGTTGCCAAGATTGAGCAATTTTTAGATAGGTTGGCGGGATCAGAGGGGTGTCAATACGACGGTATAGAGTGGAGGTGTGGGGGAAAAGATTTTATTTACGCAAAAAAAATTCTCACTCAGATGAATATTTCTCAAGAAGAACAAGAGAAATTTCTTGAAGTGTGTAAAGAACGCGGAGGTTT
>JAUWHC010000089.1 GCA_030606095.1 Promethearchaeota archaeon
ATTCTGTTAGAAAATTAGTGGGATGGGCAAGTAAATTTGATAAGAGATTTGAAGCTCTTATAAACAAAATCTCTATTTTAGATAGTTATTACATTCCTACGAGATATCCTAATGGATTACCCGAAGGGATTCCAGCAGAGACTTTCAATCGGGATGCTGCAGAAATTGCTTTTAGATTGGCAGAATCCACAGTTCAAATTGATACCGATTATCTTGATTTCTAAAATCTTTTTATATTAACACTATTTTATCTCGTCAAATTTTCTCAGTGAAGAAATCTTTATATAAAAGCTTGGTAAAGTATAATTTGATCTGAAATTTAATTAAAAAAAAAGTGTAATTAGTTTTGGAATCAAGCTAAAAATTAAGTGATTTATAAATGAGTGAAAAAACAGAACAATTATCTTATAAAGAACCCTCAATACTCAATACAATTTCTTATGGATCAGCCGGTTTCTGGAGCATGTTAGCTTATGGAGTATTTAACGCTTATTTAATGTTCTTTTACGAGAGTGTCGTTGGTTTAAATATAATTTATGTGTTTTGGGCGATGCTTATCTTCACACTCTGGGACGCAATAAATGATCCTCTACTTGGCTTTCTTACAGATCGAATAACGAAATATACAAGAAAGGTGGGAAAACGATTCATTTGGATAGTGATTGGCATAATCCCCGCAAACTTTGTCCTTGCTCTCATATTTATGCCCCCCGCAGGTAATCCCGAGACAGATCCACTACTTTTTTTTTGGTGGATTGTATTTACAACTGTTTTATTCGATTCTCTTTATACGCTCTGTTTTGTTAACGTAGAAGCACTTTTCCCTGACAAATTTCGAACTGAAAGAGCTCGTAGAAGAGCCAGAGGTTGGGGGACCCCATTCTCCATGCTTGCCTTACCTGTTGCAAGTATAGTCCCTCCAATAATCCTTGCTCTTTTTGGTGGAATAGATGTTCAGGCCGCTTACCTACCAATGATATTACTTATTATTGCCATACTAGCACCGATCTCTTTATTATTCCTCCCTGGAATGCATGAGAATAAAGAAATAATTGAAAGATACTATATAAGTAAAGAGAAGCCTGAGAGCTTTATAACTGCGTTAAAATCAACCTTAAAACAGAAAAGCTTTGTTTACTATGTTATTTTATTTTTTGGATTTCAAGTGGTAACGGGATCTTTAACAGCTTCTATACCTTATGCTGTCAATTTTGTATTACCTGGACCACCATTTGGCGTTGAAGTTAACATGATACTCTTATTCGCAGTTTTTCTAAATGGTGCTATCATCTCGGTTCCATTTTGGATTTGGGTCGCGAAAAGAATTAAAAATAATAAGAAAACGGCATTAATCGGTGGAGTTTGTTTAATAGCAGGAGCATTCTTAACCACATTTTATGTAGGTATATTCGATTCTATGATATATCAGTTTATTTTGGGTTTTGCTATGGGAAATTTTTGGGCTTTAATGACAATATATTTCTCTGATGTCCTTGATGAACGAGTAGTTCTAACTAAATCTCCGAATAGAGGTACCACTGTAGGTGTTTCAGCTTTCCTCTCTCGTTTCGCTAGAGCTGCTCAAATTGCTATATTTACAATCGTGCATATTCTTACAGGTTTTGTTGAAGGTGCATCAACACAATCTCCTGCTGCGCAAATAGGTATCCGTTTGCATATGAGTCTAATTCCATCTATTATAATGTTGATATGTACGATTATATATTGGAAATTTTATCCCATTACACCGCAAAAATACATGGAAAATAAACAAAAACTCCAAGAACTTGGATTTTAATTAAAAATAAAATTTTATTTTTTTTTTTAATTTATTGTTGATAAAACCAGCTTTAAATTATTATAGATCTTCTTAATTGCTTGACTGGCGTCTGATTCGGGTGCGTAATCTACAACAGGTTCCGCGTAAGACATTGCTTCCGGTATGGACAAGTCGAAATTAATTTTACCCAAAATTTCAAAACCTGCTTTTTCAATGTATTTGTTTAATTGCTTTTGAGATGCGCTTTTTAAATCCGCTTTATTAATTACAATCCCGAAAGGAATGTTAAACTGGTTAACCATCTCAATTGCTCGTTTCATATCGTGCAATCCTGATGGTGTTGGCTCTGTTATTGCAACTATATAGTCTAAACCTGAAACTGTAGCAATTACGGGACAACCTATTCCTGGAGGCCCATCAATTAAAATAAAATTTGCATCGTTAAACTCTTTAAGTTTTGTAGCGTGCTGCTTAACTTCTGAAACTAACAAACCTGAAGTGGTGCTTCCTAGTTTGGTTTTGCCGTATATTAAAGGAAATCCAACATCTGTTTCATATGTTATTATTTCTCCACTTTTAATTGGATTAATTTCAAATGCATTTTCAGGACACAATACTTTACACGCTCCACACCCCTCACATGCTAAATAGTCGATAATAGGAATATTATTGATCTCGTCCCAATCTAAAGCGTTAAATTCACAAAAATGGTCGTCATAACATTGTTTGCAATTCACGCATTTTTCCTCTAAGAATGTGGCCTTTTTTGTAGTGAAAGTATCGTGCGTTATAATATTTTCCTCAGACTTCGGAGGTAGTATTAACGCTAGATTTGGAGCGTCTACATCGCAGTCTAATGCAATAACATTAAACTCTGGATCTTTTTGAGCAAGACTAACTAGCGAGGCTGTAAGTGAAGTTTTTCCAACGCCTCCTTTTCCGGAGATTATACCAATCTTTTTCATGAAAAATCACCCCATTTCATTAGATTCTCAAAAATCTTTTCAAACGATTTGTAACCAGCTCCATTCCTATCAAACTTGCTTCTTTCATCCATTAACGGAATACCTTGACAATACGAACTTACAATTTCTTCGTCTAAAGGAATGTCGCCTAAAATTTCTATACATTTTTCTTCTAATTCTTTTAAAAATTTCTCTTTGTAACCCAGCAACGATGACCGATTCACAATAGCCTTGTATTCTTTCTTCAATAAGTTAATCAATTCTACGATTCTCAATAAATCAAGCTTTCCAAATCTCGTAGGTTCTGTAACTGGTATGACAAGATCAGCTCCATTAATTAATGCTTCTACGTCGCAATGAGCTCCAGGCGCTGTGTCCAATATAACGACGTCGTATTTTTCTGGCTCTGTTTTTATTACATTTTCTAAATTTTCCATTAATTTATTAACAATTACGGCTGAGCGCGCTTCGGCTGGCTTTAATTCGCCTAGAAAAAGATCTATGTTAAATGCGGAGGCTGTGTAAGTCCATCCAATAATTTTTAAATCCGGTTCAATAGCATTAGTCGGACAAATCTTATAGCATAATTTGCAACCTGAACAAAGCGTCGATATCGGAATTGGATAGGAATCTTTTATGTATAATAGTGCGTGTGTTTCACAATTTTCTGCGCACAACCCACACTTAGTACATTTATCTTCAATTATTTTAGGTAGGAAATAAAGAACTTTTTTCTTATTCTTAAGCTTTGCGTTTAATAATAAAAAAGTATTAGGGTTCTCAACATCTCCGTCGATAAGAAGTACTTTATATCCCCGATTCTTAAACATTATTGCCAAATTCACGGCAACCAGCGTTTTTCCCGTTCCGCCCTTGCCTCCAGTAACACAAATAATTTTAGGTTTGAGCATTTTTAGTCTTGTTTTTTAATAAATAAGTTGTTTAAATTAATTTTACTTAATTAAAATTATCTTCCTCGACCGCCGCCGCCCATACCGCCACCTCGGCCACCACCCATGCCACCGCCTCGGCCACCACCCATACCTGTGTGAGCTCCAACATTTGAAGACATAATAACTTGCAATTTACCACTTAAACGCAAATCTATTAATTCTTTCACAGTTAAACTTCCACCCTGTGCTTGATAAATTTTAATATTTAAAGCGTTTAAAGAATAACTCGCGTTAGGACCTAAATTGCCTACAATGACCTCTGTGGCTCCGTTATTACCGATGATTTGAGCAGCTTGAGTTCCCGCACCACCCATCGCACCCTGCGCGTCATTTGCAACGGATCTAACTTCTACTATTTCGTTATTCTCAATTGTAACAAATGTGAAGCTTGCACACCTTCCAAAACGATTATTCATAACCTCTTTCAAGCCTAAATTTCCAAAGGTAGGAATACCTACTATTACCATTTTTTAAATATCACCTTTTAAAGTATGATTAAACTAAATTTTTATTGAATTTAAATTTTTTTGAATAATTATTAAAAATGTTTTCCTCTAAATAATTATAATTTATAAGCATTTTATTTAAAAATAGAATTGATTTTAAGTTAATAATAACAAGAAGTTAGTAAATGGTTAAACTTCCTTAAGATTACCTTATTTTGAACTTCAATTTCTAAAAGTATGATTTAAGTCATTATAGTTTTTTATCTTTGCCCCATTTCAGCACCTTTTATGAGCTCTGCTGATTTGGTCATATTTAATTTGCCCTCTATGTAAAGATTCATTAATTCTTTAATTGTAATTTCTTGATTAGGTCCTTGAAATGTTTTAATATTCAAGGAACTTAATGCTTTGGAAGCGTTTGGCCCTAGTTTGCAAACAATTAGCTTATCACCACCATTATTTTTAACCAATTTGGCTGCTTGCGTACCAGAACCTCCTGGTTCGTCAGCCGCAAAATTTACGATTATTTTAACTTGTATAATTTCATTCTTATCTACGGTTATAAAAGTAAAGCTGTCGCATCTACCAAATTTGAGGTGAAAAATCTCATTCAATCCTCCTTCTCTATAACTCGGCACTACTATTATTTCCATATTGGTTTTACCTTTTTTTAAAAACTTTTAGCTAACTCGAATTATATTTTGATTCATTTCTATAAAAGTTTACTTATTGCATAATATAAGCTTAATTATAGCTATAAATATAAATAACACTACTAAAAGGATAGATTAGATTAATTATGTTATTATGAGTTTTTAAATATCATAAATTAGATTAAAGTTTTAGTAATAATTTTAGTTGGGAAAAATCTATGGTTGCTTTAATAAAAATGTTATATAAAATTTGTATAGTGGGTGACGGAGGAGTTGGAAAAACTACAATTCTTCACCAATATGTTGATGGAAAGTTCATGGAAGATACTAAACTGACCATAGGAACAAATATCTTTTTAAAAAGTATCATTTTAGAAGAATTTGATATAAGTATTAAATTGCAAATCTGGGATTTAGGTGGGCAAAAATTTTTTGCATCTGTCCGACGTAATTTTTATAATGAAGCTAAGGGAATTATTTACACTTTTGATTTGACAAGAAAAAGTTCTTTAACCGATTTAACTGAGTGGAGAAATGAAATTAAAAAAGGTTTAAAAGAGGAATTCTCTAGCGTTTTAATTGGAAATAAATTAGATTTAATCAACGAGAAAGATAGGCTAATAAATCTTGAAGATATTTTACTTACCAAGAAAGAATTGAGTGTTTCAGAATACTTCGAAACAAGTGCTAAAAATAATACCGGAATTGATAATGCCTTTCGGAAATTAGCGATAGATATTTTTAAAGCAACAACACCCTAAATTAGCAAGTTTAACTCCGATTAATTTTAAACAGCTCAGTTTAAATAATATCTTAAACTGCCTTATTTTTCTATATTTTAAATTAAAAAATTTAAAAAATAGAGAAGAATAGTAATTAATTAGTATTATTATTATTTTAAATGATCATTCACTAAATTTTTTTGAAATATAATAAAACATGGATAAAACCTATAGAATTATAATCTAATATTTTAAAGGATTTTCAAAATATTAGCGATAGATTAAAGGATATTAGTGTATCTTTAAAATTATAATAAAATTAGCAAAGAAAATTAAAAATTAAAAGTCAAACAAATTGGTTGATATTTAAAAATGGGAGAAGATGAAACACCCGATATTGATTTAAAGAAGATGGTAAACAAAGGAAAACAAGAAGCAATGGACGAGAGAATGATAAGCATTCGTAATAATATGTCTAAAATAAAACATAAAATCGTTGTGATTTCCGGGAAGGGAGGCGTTGGCAAAACTACCGTAGCTGTAAATCTAGCAATGAGCTTGGCAAGCGTAGGTTTACGCGTAGGCGTTTTGGATGTAGATATTACAGGACCAAATGTGAATAAGATGTTAGGCATTAGTACCGAAATTAGACCTCGCGTAGACCCCGACGCAAAAAAATTCTACCCGGTAGACGGCCCTTTAAACACAAAAGTTGTTAGTATGGCATTCTTACTTCAAGATAGCGATACACCAGTGATCTGGAGGGGTCCTATGAAGATGGGGGCTGTAAGACAATTTTTAGGCGACGCACATTGGGGCGACCTTGATTATCTAATCTGTGATTTACCTCCTGGCACTTCTGATGAGACTCTTGACATTTTGCAGCTGATTCCTGATGAAAATGTTGTAGTAGTATCCACCCCTCAAGAAGTTGCAATTATGGACGCTCGAAAGACGATATCAATGGCAAAAACAATGAAAAGACATGTACTTGGAATAATTGAAAATATGTCTGGATTTAAATGCCCTCATTGTAACGAATACATCGATCTCTACCCTCCTGGTGGTGCTGAAAAAGCATCTAAGGATTTTAACGTTAAATTTCTAGGTAAAATTCCTTTTGAGGTCGAAGTTAGTCAACAAGGGGACCAAGGATTACCATTTGTTTTAAAATATCCAGATAGCGAAAGCACTAAAGCATTTAAAGCAGTAGTAGCTAAAATAAGAGAAGAATTAGAAAAATAATTTTTTTTTAAATTTTTTTTAAAAATTATTAATGAAATTAAGGATTTGGGTGTTCGCCACCAGCGCAAGCAGCTTCGTTAAGAGATTGTAAATTTCCTTGTAAAAGTAGTTGAATATTATCGTTAAGAGTGCCTTTAACTCCTTTATATAACCTAATTCCATATTGAGTAAATCCATCGAATGGTCGTCCACCTATTCCTCCTACAATCATATGCGTTATTCGTCTATCTCTCATGTCGTTAACGGGTTCCATACACCCAGTATGTCCGTTATTTCGCAAAGAAAACACCTTTTTGATGTTGTTATTTTGGTCAATCTCTATTCCTACAAAATAATTGCAATGTCCGAAGTGTTCGGAGATTGGATCTACTAGTTCTGGTCCGTCGGATGGAATTCCAATAACTTTATTCATTCTTTATCACTCATGTCAAATATATTTATTAATTGAAATGAGCATTTATTCATCATTAAATTTAATGGTTATAAAAAATTAGTTATTATTAGAAATATCGAACATAATTGCGCTTAATCCGACAAAATGTTAAATATCCTATAAGTCCTATGAAATTTGGGAATAAATATCCACGTCATATAAAGTCTGATAAATACCTAAAGAATTTAAACAAATAGTTATATATTTTTATTATAAATATGGAGATACAAAAAATCTTCATAATTACAGGTTTAGGGTAAATTAACATTAGCTTAGATATTAAAGCAGAAGTTTCGAAATTTTTAAAAGGTATTATTATTTGTAAGCAAACTGGAATTTATTTGTTAGATCTCATTTTAGATTCTGAAATTAATCCTATGTTGCTCTCATCTTTTGTTGGAGCCCTTCAGCTTTTTGGAACCGAAAATATGGGAAAAATTGAAGAAATTACGATTAAAGGTTTATCCATTGACATGATTATAGTAAATAAATACGATCTTGTTATGATAACCATACTGGATAAAGCTTTCGTTAAGGATGGTATCAGAGAAGAGTCAGAAAAAGCGTTAGATATGTTCTATGCTACATATAGAGACGAAATAGAAGATTGCGCTGATGTATACCAATTCGAATCTTTCAAAAAAATTCTCTATGACCAAATTGAAGATTATTTTAAAAGAATTAAAAATAAAGATAAAGACGCTGAAATTGGAGATTTTGGATTTTTTACTGAAACAATAACGAAGCTGAGAAATGGTTTGCACTAAACTTATTTCTAATAATCTTTTCTTTTTGATACTCTTAGATATTAACATAAATATTGAAAAGTAAACTTAAAAGCTATTTGTCTTCATTTTGAAAATTAAATCGCCTATTTTTACTTTAAATATTCTTTCCATCAATGAGCATTTAGCTTTTAATAAATAGAACATTTTCCTATCTGGTATTTTCATGCCATATAAGCTTTCAAAATTTCCCTGTCCTTTTGATAAAATCACACCATCCTTTAAAGAGAAGTGTTTCTTAAATTCGTCGGTAGACGTTGGTAGATGGATACCAGGTGTATCGCTTCCTTCGATTACCCGAACCAAATCAGTAAGACCAACGAATTTAGCATCTTCAATCGTTACGTCATTAATGGTGGGAGCTGCTCTTACCGCATAAATAATTTCTAAATCTGGATATAATTCTTTAATGGTA
>JAUWHC010000274.1 GCA_030606095.1 Promethearchaeota archaeon
ATAAACGCATTAAATTATTGAGAATAATATGAACGAAAAAGAGAACGAAAAAATTAAACAATCTGAAGTAAGAGAACAACCATCAAGGATGTCGAGACGTACTAGACCAGTTAGAAAGACACAAGGTCAAATATTACAAGAGGCTTTAGGTTTAAATCCAGAGGACCTTAAAAACATCGAAGCTAAATTATCCATAATTAAATTTTTGGATTATTTTTCGGAGGAAATTTTAGATTTTATATTTAAGGATCGCAACGTCGAGCAATACATAAATAAGATATCGGAGAAAATTGAAAAATTTGGTTTGGGTGGAGAAGAAGACAAACTTCTTAAAAAAGGATTTGAAGATAAGAAAATCGTTGAGACCGTTGAGCGCTTAAAGGTTAATGCCGAAGCATTAGCAATAAGTAAAGGAATTAACAAATCAGTTGACAAAAGATTAAGGAACTTAAGCTTTATTGTTTCTGCGCCTTTGCTTGCTATTGCTGTGATTTTTTTAATATTGCCTATGATTGGAATACCTGATACATCATTTCTTATGTTTCCATTATTATGTGTCTTTTGTATGGTCCCCCAGTTAGTAAAGAGTGCTGTTGTGAAAAAATGGTATATTTTTAAGGAAGAGAATAGAAGTGAGATTTACACGAAGAATAGAGACGATTTCTTAGTTTTAAAAAGTTATATTGGTGAAGTATTGGCTAATATTCGATCTAATCTTTTAGAAATGGAAGTACCGTTGGAATTAATTAAGTTTTCCCTATTTAATCGAGATTATGAAAACTTAAATATAATAAACCAAAAACAATTAAGGGGGCTCACTGAATATTACGTTTCATTTGAATACCCAGAAGGTATGGAGCCTTTCCCAATTCCTGAAACTCTTCGACAACAATATGAGAAACCGTTATTTCCAGAAAAGCAAAAGGATGAAAAACCCGAGAAAAATTTCGTTGTTTTAACAGAAATGAAAGGTGAAGATGGTGTAATTACGGGCTTTATACCAAGTTTAAAAGAAAACCTTGCCGAAAAAATTAATCAACTGTTAAACGATTCTGAGTTTACCGAATCGCCTCTCAAATTCACGGAGATAATCCCTAACTATTCCAAAGACACGGTAATTTATTGTATTTGTGGAGAGATAACTGAAATTAGCGTTACAAATATTTGTAATTGGAAAAATAAGTTTAAGTTTTACTTATTTGAAGGAAAACAATGCAGGTGTGGTGATCAAATTTACGCTTTATCTCTCATGGATCCTAGCGAAGAAATTCCTGAAGAATTAAAGGAGATTTTTTTAAGTTAATTTTACTTTCTTTTTTTAATTTTTGCGTAATAATCGTATAAAAGCCTATAACCTCGAACTGCTCGCTCTATTTCGTTTTCAAAGGCAGGTATTTTCAACTCAGTTGCCGATTTAATTACTCGTTTCGCGCCCTCGTGTTCTGCTTGAACCAAAATAGTAATTATCGGTTTATTTGGATATTTTTTAACCAAAGGCGCGTAAATGTTGAAATCGAACTCGATTTCAGTAAAGAACTCTAAAGCTAAAATTAATCCGTCAACAGCATCGTCTTTTAATAAAGCTTCTGAAGATGTCTTATATATACCACATATTTTAATTCCAACAAACTTTTCTGGAGGCCAATAATCTACAGGGTTTCCAAAGGCGCAAGTAGACCCTCCAACTTTATCTATAATGATTTCTCGAGATATTTCACTAGGTTTCGCGAGCGATAAATGTTGTTTTCTCATTTCTTTCACGATTAAATGAATTGCGCCAGAACTAGGTCCTATTATACCTAAATTTATTCCTTTAGGTTCAGGACACCATAAAAAGATTTTAGCAATCTCAAATAGATCGATATAATTTAATACCAATATCCCACCAGCCTTTTGTAATTCTCTCTCTTTTATCTCATCCTTTCCCACATAATAGAAAAGTATTGGTTTGGTAGGGCTGACTTTTCTAACCGCTCCAATTAATTCCTCCGAAATCTCTCTTAGAAATAGGGAAATGACCTTAGTTGTATCGTCATTTAAAAAGTATTCGAGTACATCGGCTTCATTGATGTGAAAACCTCTACCTAAATGTATCACCTTTGAGATAGGTAACCTTTGTGACGGCGTCCACCACCCTAATGCTCCCGCTAGACCTCCAGATTGAGCAATAAAACTCATTCCTTCTTTAATGTTTTTATTTTCTCGCATTATATGTTGACGAACTGGGATTATGGATGTCGTAAAGTTATCGTTAAAATTTATAATGCCAAGCATAGACGGTCCTAAATAAGTGATGTCATATTTTTTGCAAACTTGATGTAAATGAATAGTTAAATCGTTAATCTTTGTTCCTGGTTTTAATTCTGACTGGATTGCTATATATTTGACACCAAGTTTTCCTAAACTTTCTACAATTTCGAGAATGCCTTTTCCTAAAACTATTACAGCTAATTCGGGAATTTCAGGCAATTCTTCAAAAGAATGGTAAGATTTAACACCTAAAATGTCGTTTGCGTTAGGATTCAGAATATAAAGATTTCCTTGGTAAAAAATTTCCAACAAGTTTTTCAATATCGTAAAACTAAAAGATAGCGCTTGCCTTGAAACGCCGATAATTAAAACACTTTTTGGATTAAAAAACGCTTGCAAATCTTTCAAGGTTTATCCTTCAAGTTTAGATTGTTTTAATAATAATAAATATGAGAGAAATAATCGTTAAAAATTTGATGTTTATTTTTTAATCGCTAGCTTTATTCTTTAAGAGAATACGCTTCTAATACAAATTCAACCGCTCTTTTTCCATCTTCAAAATTAGGACTTTCTTGTTTGTTTTCAGCGATGCAATTAATAAAATGATCAATTAGGCGATATTGAGCTATGTCTCCAGACCTTTTATATTTTACAATTTTCTTAATCAATTCGTTTTTTTTTATAGTTCTTGGTCCATAAGAAACGGAGTATTTCTTTCCTAAATCTATTTTGAGGTACCCTTTCGAACCAAAAACCTCGATCGTTTCTGAAGGTTCGTTACACCAAGAAACGCTGATAAGTCCTAGCGCGTCGTTTTTAAATCGAAAAAGAACATTACAATTATCTTCGTCGTTCATATCTATACAAGAGGTGTTGTAATTTATTCCACTAACTTTATCATATTCACCTATTAAATACCGAAGAATATCAATACAATGTACACCAAGGTCTAATAAAACGCCTCCGCCCGCTTTTTCAGATTCAAAAAACCATTTTTCTTTGGAGAGTGGTTTCCAAGATTTATAAGGTCCATAGTGACTAAAATAATATCGAACTAAAATGATTTTACCAAGAACCATTTCATCTATTGCTTTCTTTATTAACGGAAAAATTGGATTGTATCGCTTTTGAAACGATGTAAAAAAGATAAGCTTCTTATTTTTTAGTTGTGTTTCGATTTCATTTAGCTCTTTGTGAGAAATCGCAATTGGTTTTTCACATAAAATATGAACATTTTTATCAATTGCTTTCAAAACTGTTATAGCGTGCAAATAATTGGGCGTACAAATGCTAATAACGTCTAATTCCTCATTTTTAATCATTTTTTTCCAGCTATCGACTCCTCCGTAAATTTTTGGGATATGGAATCTCTCAGCTGCGTTTCGCGCATGTTCTTCAGTTCTGGAAGCTATCGCTACCAATTCGCAATTAGGATTTCTAACATAACCTAATAAATGGAAAGTTCCAAAGCCGCCCGCTCCAATTAATCCTACTTTTAAAGTCATAATCTTATTTGATGATAACTAAAGAATTAAATAAAAACTATGGATATAAAAAGATAATATTATAATGAAAAACGCTAATTAAGTAAAATCACCGACTTATGCGACGACAAATTCAAACATTGGAATTTCTCGCCGCTTTTTATCGTCATAGAGAGGTAACCCTGATTGTTTGAATAATTCAGGAGTTTTATACTTAAGGACAACAATTGTACAGAGACACGAGATTTTCATAGATGCAATTCTTAATCGATCTCTGACTATTGGCAAATCTTTCAAGCTAGTTCCGACATCGCATACAATAGAACCTGCTCGTACGCGCGCACAAACTCCGGTGGACCGGCCGAATGAATTTCTCATGCCGCTCTGAACCCGATCAGCTCCAGCAAAGGCCAACATCCTATTCTCCCGATATTTTTGAAAGGGTTTGGGTCTTACTCTAAACCGATAATTTACTCTTCCTATTTTATTTTGCAAAGCACTGTTTATTGTTATACGGATTGCTTCAAGAGCATTCGAAGATATTTGAATTTGTCGATTGACTCTAAGTCCTACAACAAGCTCCCAGTCTTCCCAAGGGATAGCTTTATTGCCCCCCCAAAACCGGACTATCTTTGACTGCGAACCTCCACGCGCGTATTCTCTTCTATGATTAGCGCTACGCTTGTGTTGGTAAGGCCTTCGACTCCAACTTGAGTAGCACCGCCAAGGTCTGCGACTTGCCATTTTATACTTCCTCTT
>JAUWHC010000056.1 GCA_030606095.1 Promethearchaeota archaeon
TCATTAAAGAAGAAAAATGCGACCTATTATCTGATGGTACCATTTTACCAGATATTGAGGAAAGTTTTGGCGTTAAAATCTCAGATCTAAAAGAAACCATGTCTTTAAAAGAAGAAATTTCTTTAAAGAATAAAAACATTCGAGGATTCGTTAAAAGTCAACACAATTTGGATATTGAATACGACGTAGAAGCAACGGTACAACCTGTAGCAAGCCTGACGAAACCGGAAGTAAGAAAAGTTCTCGAGTATTTTAAAATGCCTAACGAATTAGTTTATCGAAAAGCTTTTCCAGGTCCAGCGCTCTCGGCTCGTATTATTGGCCCAGTCACTTCAGTAAATTTGAAATTTGAAAAAAAAGTCCACGATATTGTTGAATCGACGGTCGACGATTATTATACTGAAAAATTTGGTAAACCTATGATAATTAACGATAAGGGAGAGCAAGAACCATTTCAAGCGTTTGCAGCGACTACTACGGATGTGTTATTGAGAAAAGTAACCGGAATGATTAACGGCCAAAGAACTTACGAAGTCCCCTTATCGATTAAAGGCGAATGGGATTTTGAAAAATTAGTAAATTTCTCTTCACAAATAAAAGGATATGCCAGAATACTTTACGAGCTTTACGAAAGTCACGAAGGAATTTACGATGTCATCATCCGATCTATCAATAGCATCGACGCAAGGACGGCAAGTGTTACAAATTTACCAATCGATTTAATTGAAGAAATCAAATACAAATTGCTTGAAATACCCGATACAAAAAATATCTATTTTGACATCACTCCCAAACCCCCGGCAACAATCGAATACGTGTAAGTTTTCCTTTTTTAAGTTTTTATTTATAATTTCGCTATTAAGGAAAAAAATTAACAACGGGGGCTTATAGGTATTAAAATCTCAATAATTATTTTTTTATATTTTGTGTTCTAAAAAAGAGATCTATGTTAAGTATTAGCTTATTTATCTATTGTTTTTTAAAAAAATAATGCTCTAAAAATTTACTTTTTCTTCATTTTTCTTTTTTTTATGATCAAAAGAGTTAAAAAAAACGAGATTCATCGATCGACTTAATATGTTTTTGATTATCATCACACCTAAAAAAATTTTTATTTCGATTTTCGACATTTTCTTATCTGTTATTTTATTATTTTTGTTTATGATATCCGTCAACACCATTAGAATTGCTTACATTAGCTGATCGTGAATTGACAGGAAATAGTCGAAAATAGTAATCATTTAAATATTCAGATTTATTATTGTAACATAGTGATTAAAAAAATGCCTCAAACAAACTTTATGAATGGTAGTATAGAAAAAGCCGAGAAGAACTTCAACGATATTAAGGAGTCCATTAAGGGATTGTACGATATCCTAAGCATTGGCCTTGCTGACAAAGATGATCAAATTTATTATAAAGCGGGCAAGGAAAACATAGTCGGGTTATATAAAAACATTATTGAACTAATGTTAAACGATTATGGTTTAAGGAAAGTCGTTAAAAAGATTAGAGAATCCGACATTGAGCTCGATATCGTTTTGAACGAGATTTTAGTAGAGAAAGAGTTATAATCTTTTTCTTTTCTTAGGTTTTAGCTACATAGTATTTACATTTCGTTAATTTTATAATTATATATATAATCTAGACCATTTATACTTAAAATAAGACTTGACTATACCTGAGGTTTAAAAATATTATAAAATTCTCAGTTTTATGGGTTTAGATTTTGGTTGAGAATTTTAATCTTTTTAGTTTGGAATCGTAATCAGGGCAAAGTTTATAATCTGGAAAATTGCATAAACTTTCAACTTTGGGAAGGCGGCACGAGTGTGAAAATGGACACGATAAAATGGAGCTTTTCGGGCTAAAATTTACCTCGCCAATCATTATATTTATCAACTTTTAATTATTTTTAAATGATATTATTATTTCCTTATGTCCGTTATATCGTCTCAAAATAATTAAAAAAAAGTGACTGTGGAAAATTTTTAATTTGCTAAGTCTCAGTATTTAGAATTTTAATAATTCTCTTCTATTTTTTTAAATTCTCCTATTAACTATTTTACCTACCTATATATTCTATATAGGATATATTGAAAAAGTATTCATATATTTACTATATATCAGACTTGGCTTCATAGTCTTAAATGTTAAATATATCTTTAAAATTCAAAAGATTAGAATTAGTAAAAATAAAAAAAAAGAATGGTCTTATGAAAAGAAAGGCTCTTTTTTTGATAATTTTTATCTCAGGGATTTTTATTGGAGTGTTATTTACATTATTAGACAATTTTATTCGTTCTTTTATCTAAAAAATAATTATAGGATTCATTTGAAATTATGAATCACAGACATCAAGTTAAGAAGATTAGTAAAGCAAAAATACTAATAATTTTTATAATTGGTTTCATCGTAGGAAATATATTTACTAATATTATTTTCATTAATAGAGAAGAAGCAACGCATATTACTATAGTATATAGTTCTGAAAAAGCAAGCTGGATGACTATTGCCTATACTAACTTCCTTACTGAGTGGAACAATGCTTATCCCGATGAAAAGATAACCATCGACATGCATCCATATGGCTCTTCAGATTCTATAATCAGTATTTTAAATGGGGAGATTTTTCCAACAATATGGAGCCCTGCAAGTTCAATATGGTTGCCTTTCTTAAATACAAAATGGGAAGATTTAATAGGAGCGGGAGAACCAATTGTTGATTTTGAAAATATTATTAAAATTATTTATTCACCTGTAGTAATTGCTACTTGGGAAGCCTTTAACCAAACACATGGTATAAAAGGATTTTTAGATCTACATAATTTAAATTTAAATCATAATATAAATATTAGAATGGCTCATACAGATCCGCGTTTGTCTAATTCTGGATTCATGAGCGTAATAATGGCCCTCTCTGCCGCTTCTGGAACAACTTCAGAAAATTTATCATTAAGTGATCTTACTAATGTAAGTAATCAACAATGGCTTAAGGAATTTGAATCCAGTGCTATTATGTATGGAAAATCTACAGGATTTTTGGCGCGATATATGAAAAGTCAAGGACCTTCTGAATTAAATATTGCTTTTCTATATGAAAATTTAATAAGAGACATCTCTAGTACTGCAACTGGGGGTAAAATTATCGCAATTTATCCGGAAGAGGGGACATTATATAGTGATCATCCATTTTGTATATTAAATGCCGATTGGATAACACCAGAACAACGATATGTTGCGGAAGCTTTTCTTAATTTCCTTAACCAAACGGAAACAATTGAATCCGCTTTACAGTATGGGTTCAGACCGATTGACGCCTCAATACCTTTAAACCCTGAAGTATTCAATTACGAAACTAATGGAATTGCATTTGAAATAGATGTACCTGAGTTGAAAGCGCCTATGGATGGAAATGTGTTGTTGAAAATCCCTGATTTATGGTTACTTTGTAAGGCTTGAGGATAAAAAGAGAATTTTTTTAAAAAAGGTGAAAAATTGAATAAAAAAAAAAGCGATTTAAAAAAAAGCAAGATAGAGAAAGGTATAAACTTGCCGATAAGTCTAAAAATTGATCGCTTTTTTTCAAAACCTGTTTATAGAAAAGGCTTAGACGCTATTACAATAACATTCTTCATTTTAGTAATAATCGGTCCAATTGTTAATATTTTTTCAACAATTTTCTTAAATTTCCCTTCCATATACCACGATCTTTTTAATGATGAAATAATTGGAAATTTACAATGGATTAATATTTTAGAATCTCTAGGAACTTCTTTTACGGTAGCAGGAATCGCAGTTTTTGTGGATATAATAATTGCCTTTCCGATATCAATTATATTAACACGATATAATTTTAGGGGTAAAAAGATCCTTGATGCAATGGTAGATTTACCAATGGCAGTACCAACGAGTGCCTTAGGTTTTTCAGTTTTGCTATTTTGGGGGAACTTTGGGGTTGATCCAGGATTACATTTAATCATTCTTGGTCATATAGTGTTTACATTTCCATACATTGTTCGAAATATGAAGATTGTATTAGAAAAAACTGATACTTTATATGAGGATGCTGCTAGAACGCTTGGAGCACCAGGAATTACTGTGTTTCGTACTATTACTCTTCCAATGATGAAAGAAGGGTTAATCGCAGGAGCAATTCTTGCTTTTACAAGAAGTCTTGGAGAAACAGGTGCAACGATAATCCTTTCAGGATTAGTAGAGACCAGTCCCATTTTGATTGTTGGTTTTCGAAGACAATTAGAACTTCCTTCGGCTTCACTTCTCGCTGGTATATTAATAGCCATATCAATAATATTACTCTTTTCCATTAAATTCTTCACAAGAAAAGTTGGCTTTCCTGTAAAAAGTATTTGGCCAAATTTCGAGAGATTTTTTAGTCATAGAAATTTTCGTTATATTAGAAACGCTTTTGCGATTATAACTCTCTTTATTTTGATCTTATTTCCCTCTTTTTTCATTATTAGTCAAATTACAGAAGGAAATTTAGCAGAAGAATTATTTTTAAGCCAAGATTACAAATGGGCATTTCTATACACGAGTTTTATGAATTCTTTGCTTATTGGAATTTTAGCTGTCGCTATTAATATATTAATAGGGATTCCATTTGCTTTTATTATTACCAAACGAAAATGGGGAAGATTTATTACTTTTTTAGATACTATTCTTGATATTCCGATAGCAATTCCTTCAGCAGCATTAGGATTTGCAATTTTTATGTTTTGGGGTCCAACTGGTTTAGGTCTATTTCAACCTGGGTTTTTTATGATTTTGTTTGTTCATGTAACTTTCTCATTTCCTTACATGGTACGACCAATAATTAGTGTTTTAGAAAGTTCCAATAAAGGAGTTGAAGAAGCTGCTCGTACATTAGGGGCGTCAAATTTAACAGTTTTTAGAAGAATAACAGCTCCTAATATTAAGCAAGGTATCATCGCAGGATGTATTATGGTATTTACCCGTTCACTTGGAGAAACGGGTGCAACGATTGTTGTAATGGGCAATATCCGAACAATTCCAGTGTTAATAGTAGATTGGGTAGAAGCTAATAATTTTCCTAGCGCTGTATTTGCTAGCGTTATTGTTATTCTATTTAGCGCAATTTTAATTTTTGCACTTAGAGCCGTAACTAAAAGGAGAGGTAAATGATCGTGCCTACTATAGAATTAATCAATATTACAAAAACATTCGATGAAGGTAAAGTTCTTGCTGTTGATAATATTACATTAAAAATTGATGATGGTGACTATGTTTTTCTATTAGGTCCCAGTGGATGTGGCAAAACTACTACTTTACGTATGATTGCCGGGCTCGAAAAACCGACAAATGGAACGGTGTTAATAGATGGAAAGGATGTTGACGAAGTTCTTCCCGAAGACCGTGATATGGGCTTCATATTCCAGCATTTTGAGATATTTGATCATCTAACTGTATGGGAAAATGTAATTTTTGGATTACAAATGCGCGGCTATGAGAATAATTATATTATTAAACAGACTGAAAAAGCTTTAAATCTTGTAGGTTTATTGGATTACGCTGATGAATATCCATCTATATTTGGAAATCCAGGCTTACAGAAACTTGGAATTGCTAGAGCAATCGCAACAGGGGCAAAAATACTGATAATGGACGAGCCATTGGGTTCTTTAGATCCCAAGGTATCAAAAGTGTTTCGTCATGAATTAAGAAATCTAATTAAAGATTTAGGATTAACAGCAATTCATGTTACTCATAACCAAGAAGAAGCTATGGCTATAGCAGATAAAATTATAGTTATGAGAGCTGGAAAAATACTTCAAATGGGAACTCCATTTGAGTTATATGAAAATCCAGAAAGTATTTTTGTAGCTAATTTTTTGGGAGAGACCAATTTCTTACAAGGATTTGTTTTGAACTTGCTCCAAGAGGAATCAATGAAGGTTTGGATTCGTTTGGGAGGTCCTAAAATAATCTGTAACACCAATAGAGGTAGATTTAACTTGGATGATAATATTATTATTGCATTTCGCTATGAAGATGTATATTTATTCTCAGAAAATTACGATTTTGAAAATAGTCCTTACGATTGGTCTAAAATGCAATTTTTTGAAGCAATTTTAGAAGTTTCAAGATTTATTGGAGCTACAAAGAGGTTTTATTTAACGTTAGATAATGGTGATACATTTTTATCCATAAAACCAGGAAATTTTGAAGAAAATTTCAACATAGAAGAAAAATTAATTGTTGGCATCCATCAAGAGGATATCCATGTGTTTAAAGCCCCCAAGGATCTTTTCCGTGAATTATCTTTAACATAAAACTAATATAGGTGAATTTCTTATAGTAAATATTAAATTAAAAAATATTTCTAAGTCTTTTCGAAACTTCAAAGCTCTTGATAACATTTCTTTAGAGATTAAAGATAAGGAATATTTTATATTTTTAGGACCTACTGGTGCTGGTAAGACGACATTACTTAAAATAATCGCAGGTCTCATTAAACCTGATTCAGGCAAAATTTATTTTGATGATCAAGATGTTACTAAATTAACTTCAGGTGAAAGAAATTTAGGTTTTATGTTTGAAAACTACGCTCTATTTCCTCATATGAATATTTATGATAACATTTCATACAGTAGTCGTGTACATGCTCGCGATACTAAGCAAACAGAAATAATTGTCGAACAAGTATTGATGATGACTCTTCTTTTAGGGAGAAATAAGGCATTACCGGAAGAATTAAGTGGCGGCATGAAACAGCGTGTAGCTTTATGTCGTGCGTTAATGAATTTAGAGCAAACGAAACTCTTAATATTAGATGAGCCATTAAAAGCTCTTGATGCAGGGCTTAGAATGAGTTTAAGAAGAGAATTATTATTAATGGCAAAGTCCAACCAATTGAAATTGACGGTAATTCATGTGACAAACGAGGAACAGGAGGCTATGATGGTAGCTGATCGAATAGTTGTGCTTAACCAAGGAAAGCTAGCTCAAATAGGAACACCACACGAAATTTATTACCAACCAAAAACCCTCTTTGTTGCAAATTTCATGAGCGAAATTAATTGGTTTGATGCAATATGTGTAAAAGATAAAAAGCCAAATTGGGATATTTATGAAAAATCAAAAAAAGGTGATAAGTTGTTTGCAAAAATACACGGGGATTCGATTCCAATGCCAGTTGATATTGGAATTGAGAAATTCTTCGCCGCCTATGTTAACAAAGCTGTATATGATGAAATTAATCAAAATGATGCTGTTTTATTAGTTGTTAGAGCTAATCACATGAAAATTCGACTTGGGGATCGCAAAAATAAGAAAAATAATGCGATTATTGGAAAAATCATCAGGCGTAAATTCATGGGTGTATTTTATCGAATTGAAGTGTTAGTAAATATTAATGGTTTAGAGAAAGTAATAATTGTGACAAATCCAGCTAGCAGTGAAATTCATAATACTTTTTTAGAAGGTTCAGAAGTCACAGTTTATTTTCCAAAAGAATTGGGAATTATTTTTAAACATCCTGGAAAGGATGTTGTAAACGAAATATTAAAATTAGAATAAAAAAAATTAAAAATAAAAAAAAAATAAAAATATAAAAAAGGAATGAGAATTATGAGTTCTCTATTTGAGTGGTTTAAATCACGTAATGAAGAAAGCGCAATAAATAAAACTTTAGTGCATATGCAAAAAGTTCTTGAATGCGTAGTTGAATTTGAAAAAGGTTTATCATTTCTTATCGAAGAAAAAAACATAGACCTAGCATTAAAAGTATTTTTCCGTGTAAATGAATTAGAGCATCAAGCCGATGGGATACGCAGAAATATACTGAATATGCTTTCAAAAGCGGAGCTTACTCCTACAATCCGCGAGAATTTAACACATCTAGTTAAAAGGATTGATGATGTCGCTAATGCTGCGAATGCTAGTGCCAGAATCCTTATATACATGAATCAAGCAGATTTTCTAAAGTTGGATAACGAAGTGCATAAAAAAATTTTAGAAATGGTAGGACTTTCTGTAGAAGCTGTTAAAAAGTTAAACATAATGGTTCATAAATTATTAGATGGTAAGGAAGAGGAAACTCAAAAATTGGGGGAAGAAGTTAACACTTTGGAACATAAATGCGATGAAATACATTTTGCTATAAATAGAATCCTTGTTTCTAATAATCCTAATATTAACCCCTTTAGTGCGATCGAAATTCATAATTGTATTTCTGAACTTGAAAACATTAGCGATAACGCTGAAGAGGTTGCTGATTATATCATAATGCTAACAATATCAAAAAGAACATAAATAAATTTAATGCAAAATTTTCAAGAAGTTTAAGTAAGATTTTTACTAAAGTCAAAAAAAGAATAGTCAAAAGAATTTGTGTTATTTGATAATATCAGTTATAAAACAAGTTTCTACTATTTTTATTCCCGCAACCTGAGAGATCTTGTCTTCTATAAGGGGATTAAACTGCTCGATAGATGGGATATCTACTTTCATGAGAAGCCCACAATCTCCTGATAACCTCCAAATAGCCGTTATTTCCTCAATTTCCTTTAATTCGCTCAAAATTCGCTTAATATCTTTGAAATCAGGCTCTATTTTTATAGTTGCGGAAGTTTTAGGTTTTGTATCAATCTCATAATCTATTGTAAACCGCTTGATAATACCATCTTCTCTCAGTTTTTTCACTCTTCTTCTAACGGTTGCTTCTGTTTTCATAATGCGTTTACTGATTTCATTAAACGACATTCTACTATCTATTTTTAATTCTTCTAAAATCTTAATGTCTATAACATCCATTTCAATTAACTCACTTGTATAAGTTTTGATATCTTAACAAAATTATAATGTTCTTATGATCAAGAATTGAAAATTGTTATTAATTTTTATCGTTTTTCGAAATTTTTTTAAAACCATGTCTTAAAAAAGTTCATAAAATGTTGAATCCTTGCATAAATCACTTGAATTCCTTGCTTTTATTGATCATTGATGTGATAAAAAAAATACAATTCGAAACTCGAACATGCTACTTTTTAGGTTTAAATTATTTTAATTTTTAAAAACTATCTAATCACGCTTTCTACTCGTTATAATCAACATTATTAGGTTCATTGGATACATTCGTGTCCAAGGGAATTCATGATTTTTACCATTTTATAGCAACTATTTTTCGAAAAGCATCATATGATTGGCTTTTTTTGAACTTTATTTACATTTTGAAACTTTGAATAATAATTTTCTATATTAATCAATGTTTTGGATCAGTTAAAATTGGTTCGTTATCAGATGTATGAATTATGATCGTAATTAATATGTGTTTCAAACAAAATCACGATTATCGATAATAAATCCAGTTAAGAAGTTCGAAAAAGTCACATTTAAATACTAATTTATCTATAATTGATCATAATAAAAAAAGTTGTGGGAATTAATTCACAATAAAAAAAAATAGAAGTGAATAAAAAATGTGTAATAATTGCGATTGCGAAAACTACGAGAAATGTTCCATTGTCGGATATTTTCCATTAGGTTTTTGTTGTCCTAAATGTGCTTTTTACGAAGACCGGGAAAAATGCTTTCAAACACTAAGAGAAGTTGAGTTTAGCAGGAATAACCTGCCAACACAGACAATTATTCACTAAAAATCGAGAGGGAAATAAAAATGTGTAATAGCTGTAATTGTAGTCAAGATGCTTACGATCGATGTTCAATTGTTGGGTACCAACCGATTGGGTTTTGTTGCGAACTTTGTGTAGGATACGAAAATAGACATTCGTGCGAAAATTATATTAGAATGAAGGCTAAGGTTTTTGACTCAAGTTCTCAACACATTCGAGTTGAAACTCAGGTAGAAGCAAGAAAGGAGAAAATAACCCCTATCATAGATAAATAGAGGTAAACGCTTATGTGTAACAACTGTAATTGCGATAATTACGATAAATGTTCAATAGTGGGATATATGCCAGAAGGCTTTTGTTGTTCGCATTGTTATCTCTATAACGAGCAACATACATGTTTAAAAACTAAAACGAAACATCCTGAAGGCGATACAGCTCCAAAAGCGTCCGAAGAAGAGTTAAGACCAGTCAGTACATCTATAGAGGATGGGCTTTTAAGAGTTGTAATTAAGAAGAAGGGCGAAGAGATACCAATTTACATAGATCTTCAAAAGCATCTCGAGTAATTAAAAATAAAATCAAATTTAATAATTATCTGAACAAGTTAGAATGGAAATGTCGATTTTCCATTATAATTTTTCTAATTGTGAAGAATT
>JAUWHC010000427.1 GCA_030606095.1 Promethearchaeota archaeon
CTACTCCATAATTTCTGATCCTCTAAGTTAAGGAGTTCCTCTTCAGAAAGTTTTTTTCTTAAATGTTTATTTGACAGATAAAGATTTTGTTGGGAAATTGCTTCTGGGGAGACCAGATAACTTGTATTTTTACGAGAAGGCATCCTCATATGGGTGTTTATATATTGAAGGTCAACACCACACTTAATACAATATATTATATTTTTAATTTGAGGTATCTTAGTTCCACAGATAGGACAATAAAGCCATTTAAACTTAATATTAGCTGAATCGTCTAAATTTTCATTTTCATTCATTTTTATTACATATTAAGATATTAAAATAATAAATACTATTGTTCTATTATTGTTTTTGATTTAAAAGTATAATACATTAAAAAATATGACAAATAGCTTAATGAGTAAAATAACATTCTAATGTGTCTTTTTCCCATTTAATTGGATTTACGAATCCAAATCTTTCGAATTGTATCGTTTTATTCATAGGAATGTTTACAAGGTTAAGCTCTCCATTTCCCTTAGAAATTGTCCCATCAGGTTTTAGAATTGAAACTTTTACATTTTCTTCTTCACATACCCATTGAATAATTGAAAATTCTCTGTTTAATTCGTAACTATGGAACTGAGCATTTATTTTATGGTTCTTTACATCAATATAAGTTAATTTAATGTTGATTAGGTCTTTTAACCGTACATTTTGATCTATTTTAAATTTATGAGCATCTGATTTAGCAACGAATACTTTCAATTTACCTTCTTTTGCTTTAATATTTATTTTTCTTTTTCCTTTTTTAGGATTTGACGGTAGTACTAATGGTTCAGCCGTGTGTTTTGAAAAAGGAATGTTTTGAATCTCAATTGTAACAGGATCTTCTACATAGAAATACCTATCTGAAATTTCATCAATTATATCCTTATTTTTAGAATAAAGCCATGATTCATCAAAGGTAATTCCAGTAATTGACATTCCAAGGTCTAAAAGCGTTTCTTTCAAAGCTTCTGGCTTAATCCCTCGCATTTTAAGGGATTGTAAGCTCCAAGTCCTAGGGTCGTCCCATCCTTCGTATTTACCACTTATTATTTTATTTCTTGATTGAGTTTTACTTAAACTCATATTTGGAAACTTAATTCGACCGTAATGCAAGAATTCCGCTTTTTTCCAGTTAAAATGCTCCCAGATAAATGCTTCGATTATATCTTCTTTTACCAAATCTGCCCCTCTTAAGATATGTGTCGCACCTATTAAATGATCATCGATTGCCCAAGAAAATTCTAACATTGGCCAAACAATGTATTTATTTCCAACAAGTGGGTGTTCCGCTTCAGAAATTCTCATAATTATTTGGTCTCTTATTGCAGGATCTTTTTGGGCCATTCCCGTTTTTAACCTAACAACAACTTCTGTTTCATGGTACTTACCTTTAATCATGTTGTTCCATTCTTTTAGGTTTATATCTATTGATTGATCTCTATGAGGGCAATCTTTTTTCTGTTTTTTATATTCCTCCCTAAATTCATTTGCACTACAGAAACATACATATGCTATATTATCATGAATTAATTTCTCACAATATTCGTAGTAAAGTTCTAACCTATCACTCTTGTAATATATTTTAGAATAATCAATTCCCAACCACTTTAAACCATCTTTTATCAAGTCGTAAGCTTCAGGAAGCACATATTTTGCTTTAGGGCTATCTCTCAAAGATTTTGGACTCCCTATTGTGTCATCAAAGAATAAGATTAATTCTCCGTTATATCGCTTGATATATGCGTTGTTTAGAACTACCATTCTCGCATTTCCAATGTGTAAAGCACCACTCGGATATGGTGCTATCCGCATTAAGATTTTATCGTAATTCTGCGTATTTAATAACTCCGGCAATTCTTTTTTCTCTTTCTTAGTTTCTTTTTTCTCTAAAGCAGATGGATCTAATTCAAGTAATTTCTCTTTTTGTACTTCTAAAGTTAGTTTAGTAATTTCGATAATCGTTTCATCTAATAAAGGTTTAATCAGTTTAATTTGAGATCTTAGTTCAGGCTTTTGACTCATTATTTTACCCATAATTGCCTTTACATTCGGTTCTCCCCCGAATTTCACTGCATTTGTAAGACCAAAAACCCATAGTAACTTTTTTATTTCATCAATATCCATTACAAAAATCACACATTAAAAATCGTTATTTTCAATTCTAAATTTGAAGCTATTTGAGTATTAATAATAAAGCTTATCAAAAAAAATAAATCTTTATTAAGAGAATGTTAGCAAATAAATAAATCGGAGTAAATAAAATTTTTTATCGTGGATATATACTAATTAGATTAAAAGTTATTGGTACAGAATGGGAAGTCGTTGAGAGATTGAAAGGTTTAAAGTCAACCATTCCCGATGAAAACTGGAAAGTAACATATGTAACCCCTATCTACGGTGGTTGGGATTTGGTAGTGGAATGTACATTTACCAAACTGCAAGAATTAGATAAAATCGTGACTTTCATTCGCGTTAACGAAGAATTATCTAGTTGGATTGAAGAAACTACTACATTAGTGTCTAGCAAACCTGATTATCCTAAATAAATAATAGATTTAATAAAACTCTACTAATTTTAATTCAAATAAAAATAAGAAATAACATTCTAGTAATATGAAAGAATTGATTTATAAAGAGTATT
>JAUWHC010000403.1 GCA_030606095.1 Promethearchaeota archaeon
GACTTTGTATATTTTCTAAGCCCTAACGAGCCAAAAGTAACACTTCCACCTAAAGATGGTTTTCGTTTTTGTTTAAATCGAATAATACTGTCGATAGCTATGTGTCCAATGAATAAAAATGATGAATTTTTCATATGAATAGCACCTTTTCTTCATTTAATTTCTTATCGCACAAAGAACTTACTTAATTATGATATTTGAAACTTTTGGTTATGGTTTAAAATAAAATCTATTTAAGAAAGAACTTCATTCTTAAAAATGAGACAAGACTTAATAAATTTGCAAAAAATCAATTAACTACATTTGATTAAATTGTTTATTTAATTCTAAAATTATTTTATCTTTCTCAGTAATAATTGATTTTAATTTATTTATATTTTTCTGTAGATTTTCGACTAATTCTGGCATTGAGCCAGCAGAAATCGTAGTTGGGGCTACCTGTGATAACTTTAAGTCTACTATTATATTTTCCTTTTCTTGTATTTTACTTTCAAGGTCTTTTATTTTGTGTTCGACATTTTGGGTGGCAATCTGCGTTGCTTCTATTTTCTTAACCTCAAGAGTACTTTGTATTTCTTCAAGATCTTGTTTAAGGGATATATTTTCTTCTTTTAATGATTCCAAATCTTGAGAGCTAAATTGGAATCCTTTTTCTTCTAAAGCATTCTTAAGTTGCGATTTCTCTTTGGTTAATTTTTCAATCACTCGTTTATATTTAGTTAAATCAGATTGCAGATCTTTACATAACGCTTCAAGCGGCTTTGACGACGGTTCAGGAGGGAGCGGTTTGATAACGGGAGGTTCTGGAGGTTTAGGAGGTTCTACTTGAACTACGAAATCTACAGGCTCGTTTTTCATTTCTTCAACTAATTGCTCATTTAGTGAGTTAATCTCTTCCGTTAATAATCTAATTCTTGATTCTATACTTGTTACATCAGATTTTTTTTTATTTAAATCGGTATTTGCTGGAGTTGTTGGTACTGAAGTAGAGATTCTCGTTGTTTGCTGATGAGACGTTAGAATATCTTTGGTTTTAATGTCTTCGTCCTTTTCTTTTAAGAGTATTGCCATACTATTTACTTTACTTCTAAGCTCTGAATTCTCGATTTCTAATTCGTTCACTTTTATGCTTATTTCTGTTACCGCCTCTTCTTTCTCTACTTTAAATTTTTCTTTTTCAGCAACAACATTTTTAAGGATTTCCTCAGACCTGGTTATCAAATTAATATTAGCAGCAATTTTTTGTCTTAAATCTTCGTTTTCTTTTTGTAACGATTCAATTTTGTTTAGTGACTCTCCAATTATTGAAGAATTATTTTCTGATGTGATTTTTTTTTTCCATAAAGAGATGAAGTCTTCAACTTTCTCCTCGTTTTCCTCTGGCATATTTCTCAAAATTTTTTCTTTAATTTTAGTTTTTTTATTTTATATTTATTTTACTATAATCCCGGAAAAATAACCCACACAATATCCATTTCCTCCTTTAATATCGCTACTGGTATAATATTTTAACAATTCACCTTTAGTTGCGTTTAATTTTTCACAAATTAACATTAAAGTTGTTATTGTTTGAGCTCCGCATACAGTTGTTTTTGAAGCAGCTGAAAGAGTTTTTTTGGGATTTAATTCTACAAAAGCATCAATAACATCTTGATCAAATTTCTTAAACTCACTTAATTGATTTGCATCAAAAACCTCTTTGTGTGACATATCAGACGATGCTACAATAACAACATCTTTATTTAACGCCTTAATTGCTGCAAAAATATCAGAAGCTATTTTTTCAAATACGCTATAATCCCTTCTAATTCCTATTTTTAGTGTTACTATTTTTACATCTTTTTCTTTAGCACAATATTTAATGAAAGGTAATTGTATTTCAATATTGTGTTCTTGTTCCATGAAGCCGGTGAAGGCAGAACGATCTTCAACAATATTATCACTTATATCTAAAATCTTTTTAGATAATTCATCGTCAATCAGTAAGTTTCCTAAAGGCGTTTCCCAAGCTCCATCTCCTAATAGAGCCACCTTTCCATAGCCAACATGATCAGTCCCTAATACGATAACCGTATCCGGGATTCTTTCTTTAAATAGGTTCAAATACGTAAAGGCGGCACATCTTCCAGAAAAAGCATATCCCGCATGAGGAGATACACCTCCAATTATAGTCCTACTATCTTGATTCAATGTTTCAGGTAATTTACCGGGTCCAAACTCTTTATCAGAAAAAAAGGATTCTAGGTTTTTTATTAAATCTTCTTTTTTACTAGGGTACCAACTTCCCGCATGTGATGCTTTTCTTATAACCAATTTTGTCACCTTCTTCTAAATAATTATTATTATTTTTCTATTAAATATTTTTTATTATAATCCCCGAAAAAAATCCTGCATTATATTTACATGGACCAGATCCTCCACCTTTGTCATAACTAGTGTAATAATTTAACGCTCTACATTCGTTTGCACCCATCCTTTTACATATTAACATTAATGTGGTAAGAATTTGTGGTCCTTTTATAGAAAACCTTGACGCATCAAAAAAAGTCTTCTTTGGGTTAAAATTTGTAAACGATTTGATTACAGATTTATCTGCTAAGAACATTTCTTGCACTTTAGATTCAGCAGTAAATTCATCTTTACAAATAATGTGACTCATATCTGCAGAACCTATAAATACTATATCTTTGTTTAAGGATTGGACAGCTCTTGCGATATCTTCGGATAATTTATCTAATTTATCATAATCCATTATAGATATTATAATTGGCAAGATTTTTATCTCTTTCTTTAACGCGCAATATTTAATAAACGGCAATTGTACATCAATATAATATTCTCTTCCAAAGGGAAATCCAACAAAAGCAGAATCATCTCCTTTAACTATGCTGCTCGTTTTTAGCAATTTTTGAGACAAATCGCTATCAACCTCTAGGTTA
>JAUWHC010000054.1 GCA_030606095.1 Promethearchaeota archaeon
AAAGAGTTCATATCGCTTACAGCCTTTGGATTCATAAAAGGGTTTCAACCTTTTTTTTACGAAGCTAAGGAAGCTTTCCAGCTTCTTCTGAGGAACACTACAAGACCATTGAACCATAATCATTATTATTTCACCTTTCGAATTAAAATAATTATTACATTAAGAAATAAATAAAAAGGAATAGAGTAAAAATTTTTAGAATTTTGTAATATTAAATGGATGTATTTAATATTTAATATCTTGCATCTGGAGATATAAAGAATCATATATGTAGCTAAATTAGTTAATTATCGTAGTAGATATTAGAGGAATATTTTAAAAGAAAGTCTAAAGACAATTTACCATTATAAAGTTAATTTTTTTGCCACATTTACCACAATATTTGCTGATGATAAAATTTTTAGCGTTACAGAAAGGACAAATGATAACTTTTCTGGGATTTTTTTCATTATTGTTAATTTCTTTTACGATTTCTTTAAAAGATTCTCTATAATATGCTTTTGGATTCATTTTTAACATTTCTACATTATTATCCAACCATTTCCTTTCTCCTTTTGCCATAATTCTTCATTACCTCCTAAATTGATAATAATAGGTAAAAAGTTGACTTATTTAGTAATCTCAATTATTATTATCCTAATATCACAATTTATTAGTTATTATATAAAAGAAAATGGTAAATTTTTGAAGTATAATTTTGAAAAAAAGAGGTTTCAATTCTAATCCTGCTCTACTAACATAAATAGGAACTTTTCTTCTCCCAAGTTTATATGTATCATTCTTTTTTTTGCGTATATTATAAATAGAGCTTGAAATTCTTTTCTTTTTTCGGATTTTTACTAATTAAATTTGAAAAGACTGCTAATAAGAATCTTCAGTGAAATTTTCATTAAAAAAGAATAGTCTTTTTTTTGAGATTTTCTCTTTAGTTATCACATTGAAATACTCAAGGGATTCGAGATATTTTGTTATAGTGTTAATGTGCATCCCAAGATCTATTGAAAGTTGAGTTTTAGTAATTCCAAAATAATTTTTTTTAATACATTCGACAATTTTCTTGCTTCTCTCTTTTGAAATGAAATATCTAAATTCTCTATCTTTTTCATTAAAATTCGAGTCGAAATAGATATTATGGTTCTCAAGTTCTTCCATTTTAATGAAATTAAATTTTAATAATATATTTAGATGCCATACTACTACATGGTTACTTAGTTTTAATTCTCTAACGATCTTATAGAAATAAGTCCCTGGATTCTTTAAAATGAAATTATAGATCATTTTTCTTTTTTTAACAGTCAAGATGTCTTTACTAGATAATTTCGAACCTTCAACAATTAATTTTTTTTTGACCAGGGATCTCAGAACTTCTTCAATCCCTCTAGTATTTAGGTTTATTGAAGCCATTTTAAACCTTGAATTAATAAAAGGGAGTATTTCTTTCATATTAAAATATCTATTTTTGTCTAAATATTCTTGAACAACATCTAAAACGAGTTTTTCTTGTTCTAAAAGTTCAATCGGTATTATTTTAAGAGGTCCCAAGTTTTTACTCCTATTATGATCACTTATTTAGAGCTTTTTAGCATATCTCTAAGCATTAGATCTCTTTCAAAAGGCGATAAACTAAGCATTTCTCTGATAAATAACCTTTTTTCATTTCGGTCCCAATCAAAACGATTTATCGTTTCAATAAAATCTTCCGTAAGTGAGGTTATATTAATATTTTCTATCGAGTAAAGTTTTTCAATAGCATTTTCTCCTTCGAGTATTTGAAGTGCTAACTTTCCATTATAAGGTTCGATAAAATCTTCTTCTCTATATACACGTTTAGTTTTAGTTGGAGCCTTGTGTTTTCCATGATAATATACTGAATAAGCTACACTTGCACTAACGGCTCCGATAATAAATATCAAGATAAAAGGAAGTAATGGAAATTCAGATTCAGTTATTGATATTAGCAACCCTTCAATTCCAAGTTTAGTATCATGGAATATAATATCTCCACTTGGATAATTAATATAAAGTTTTTGTTCATTTTCTTTACAATCATCTACGTTTATTTCACTCACAGATATTATAGTTGGAATTTCGTTAATAATAGCCTTTTCTTTCCACGTAAAATACCCGGTGTAATTATTAATAGTTGTAGTTATTCCTGTTTCGTTTGCAGCATAGAATTTATTTTCATCTTCAGTATCCTCCTCTTCTTTATAACATACTTCAGAGTTTAGTAGAGTATATAAGGACAGTCGAGAGCTTTCATTAATGTAATCGTAATTTGATACTTCAATGTCAATCTTTACTTGAGTTGGTGTAATTAGAGTGTCATTGACAATTACAAATTCTTCTGTAAAGTACATATGAGTAGCAAAAACACCATCAGTAGAATTAATTAAAATATAATGTAAAGCGCTGTTATTCGAAATATTATATGTAGTATAAACCAAAGGCTGGAAATTGTTTATCCCATAATCTCCAATAAATTCATCTACTTCATGGTCATAAATATCGTTATCATTTACATCTATGTATTCAATGATTTCTCGAAATATAATTCCAAATTCTAATTCAAATTCAGCTTCCGGTTTGGATTCGATTTCCGATCTGTATCTGAGTTCTATACTAATTCCTCCTTCATTATATCCAATATCAAATTTTATCTCGTCTTTCTTTTTATCGCTTCTTCTAATTGATTTAACTTGAGCTTCGTTTTCTGTAATCTCTATTTCTATGTCTCGTTTATTAATTTCTTCGAAATTATCATCTATACCATCATTGTCATCATCACCAGAAGCGATAACAAATCCGTAATTTAAACTTAAAAATAAAAAGCCTATCAGAAAATAACCAATCAAATAATACTTAGTTTTTATTTTCATAAACTCACATTATTTTCTATTTTATTATAATTTTGATTTTGATTTATATCCTTGATACAGTTTTCTTTAAATTATTTTTTCATTAAAATTCATTTCAGTCAATTAAATTTGATAAAATTTTTCAGATTTCAAGCTAAATATTTCATAAATTTGACTTACTTAAGAATAATTTATTTTTCTTTATTTTATTTTATTCTAATTATTTTAAAATTTTTAAATTAAATATAAAAAAAAATTAACAATTTTTAAAGGGTTCTTGATTATTATATAATTCTGCGTTTTCTAAGGATTACAACAGTGATAATAGATACTCCAATAACTGAGATGATAGTTCCTGTGAGGATATATGGTAGTATTGAGGGTGGTAATTGTTCTATAATATCAATGTATGAAAAACCGATTTTAGGATCATGATAAATATGATTACCTCGTGGATAATTCATAAATAACCTCTGTCTATATTGATCTTCTTTCTCATCTATAATATTTGTCAATACATCCATTTCAACCCCATCAACAAAAGCGGTCTCCTTCCAACTAAAAATTCCTAAATAAGCACCACTTTTAATGGAAACTTCTTTTTCATCGGTGGCATATCCTTTTTTCTCATCTTCAGTTTCATCTTTCTCCTCATATTGTTCTTCAGCTCTCAATTTTGTATATAGAGCTAGTTGGGAACTATCATCGCTATAGTTGTAATTTGTAATTTCAATGTCTATCTTTACTTGAGTTGGCGTAATTAACGTGTCATTGACAACAACAAATTCTTCTACAAAGTAAATGTGAGTAGCAAAAACACCATCAGTAGTATTTATCAAAACATAGTGTAAAGTGTTGTTAGTTGAAATATTTATTGGTGTGTAAATTATAGGTTGGAAAGAATATATCCCATAATCTTCAATAAATTGATCGACTTCATGGTCATAAACACCATTATCATTCAGATCAACAAATTCATAGAGTGCTCGAAATATTACTTCACATTCTAACTCATATATTAATGATTTGTCGCATCCACAATAATCAATATTATTATCAGGTTCTTTATCTCCATCAGATTCAATTTCTTCTTCGCAATCCACGGTATCGGTTTCATTTATAATTTTAAATAAAACTTGTATAGCTATGCCATCATCACATTTTACCCTCGAATATATTATCTCTTTCAAACCATCGTGTCGTAGAATAGATACCATTTCAACAACATTTTCCCCAATCGTAATTTCTACTTCTCTTTTATTTTCTTCTTCGAATTCATCATCTATACCATCTTTATCGTCGTCTTTACAGTCATCATCACCTTCATCTTTATCATCATCATCATCACCACCATTTATACCATATTTAGCATCATCCGTAGCCAAAGCAAAACCGAAACTCACGTTCAGTAGTAGAATCCCTATTAGAAAAAATCCTAACAAAAAACATTTCCTATTCATATTAATGTCTCATAATAATTTTTTTAGCTATAATTGCCTTATACTAATAATTCTAAGGTCATTATTTAAATTAAAATGGTAAATTTTTGAAGTATAATATTGAAAAAAAGAGATTTCAATTATATTCTTATTCTACTATTATAAATGGGAAAATATCCTTTTCCAAGTCTTTATATCGGTAATTTGTTTCTATTGGATGCTAATAAAAAATTCTTAGATTCTCAAATGGTCACTCTCATAGAAAAGTAGAAAAGAAAAATATTTTTAATATATTTCTTAGGTTTCAAAATTTTTGTTGATATTTATAAAAAGTATGAACATCAAAATTAAAAATTGGACTAAAAATCATTTTTTAACTGGTAATGTTGTTTTATTATTGTATAGTTTAAATTCGAATTATTATTTGCGTGAAAAATCTATGTCTGACACCAATTTTAATTATTGTCCCAATTGCGGTAAGAAGATACAAAAAACTAATAGCAAAAAGGTTAATTTTTGTTGTTATTGTGGACGAGAATTAAAAAATATGAAGGTAAATCTACAAGATAAAGTACAATGCACAGTTTGTCACGAATTTATCTGGCAGGGAAGAAATCGAACTATTAAATGTTCTTTCTGCGGTAGCCAATACCATTATTCGTGTGTATCGTCTTGGATAACGAAGTATAACTCGTGTCCTATGTGTCAAAATGTGTTCCTAAATCCAACTTTAATTTATTCGAAAAATCATAGGTAAGAACAAATAAAAAAGAAGAAAAATCACTTGATTATGTATTTAATGGAATAAGGATATCTACTTAAGGGTTATTGATAATTTTTAAATTTCTATGTGAGGAAATTGATAATATGTATTCTTGTCGTATTAATTATTAAATTCTAGTAGAATAGAAAATGAATTTTTAAAATAAAGAATTAATTATGTAAGAATTATAAATTTAAATAAAAAAAAGAAAATATTTAGTGTAATAATATGACAATTTCAATACAAAAGGAATCGCCCGTATTGGTGGTAAGAGATTTAAAGAAAATATATCAAATGGGTGAGATTCAAATACATGCTTTAAATGGAGTGAACTTTAACGTTTACCCCGGTGATTTTATTGCCCTAATGGGAACATCTGGTTCTGGAAAGACTACTTTATTGAATTTAATTAGTGGGCTTGATTCAATTTCATCTGGCGCTATATTATTGGAAGGTGTTAATTTAGCAGATATGAAAGATAAAGATTTGACTACTATTCGTCGAACGAGAATGGGCTTTATATTTCAATTTTATAATCTAATACCTGTTTTAAGTGCTTATGAAAATGCAGAGCTGCTATTAAAAGTATTAAAAGTTCCAAAAAATGAGAGAAAGCAGAAAATATTAAGATTAATGGATGAATTGGGATTAGGTGATCGAATAAATAATAAACCTAATCAATTATCGGGCGGTCAACAACAGAGAGTTGCGATTGCAAGAGCTCTTGCTTTAGATCCGGCGATAATCTTAGCAGATGAGCCAACGGGTAATTTAGACTCGAAAACTACCGAAAATGTAATGGAAAGTCTAAAAAAACTGAATCGTGATTACAATAAAACGATAATTATGGTAACTCATGATAAAGATTTAGCAAAATATTGTACAAGAGCATTAATTATGCATGATGGACAAATAATTAAAGAAGAATCTTTACTTTAGCTTAAGAGGGAAATTTATGTCTTTTTTCAAAATAGCGGCGAAAAATTTAGGAAGAAAAAAATCCCGTACAATATTAACTGTTGTAGCTATTGCTCTTGGTACGGCTTTACTTGCGGGAATAGTTATCTTAAATGATTCTTACCTCGATAGTTATATTAATGGAGTTTCGGAGCAATTAGGATATACAGATTTAGGTTTTAAAAGACATCTAAACGTTTCAGATGGATATTTTACAATAAATGATTTTGAAAATCAAACAAATATTGAAGACATTGAGGGATATATTAGTAGCACCGGAAGAATTGTTAACAAGCATATTTGCACAAATTTTGAAGGTATTTCAGAAAAGTATGCTTATGAAACAACATTTTTTGGAATAGATTTAGAAGGAGATATTGGCTATGGTTATGCAGAAATTTTAGCTACTACTACCCAAGTTCAAAATCAATTAAGTAAAGAGCCTGATTCAATAGAACAAATTCTAGCTTTAAATTCGTCCTATGTTGTTATTACTACTTGGGTTAAAGATGTGTATAATTTTCAATTAGGAGATACAATTTTGGTTCCTCATAGAATAGACAATTCAACTAGTTTTGATAATTCAAACACATGGGAAAGATATGAAGTGGCAGCAATTATTAACGATTTAGGAGAGGGTAGAGATGTAAATTTTGATTATTCAAAGAATAAAACTACAGGTTCTTTTAAAACAAGAGCATTATACTTCCGAATATCTGAAACTCGTAAGATGATAAATTTAACAGCATCTAAAGTAAATTTATTATATGTTCATATCAATCTTGACAAAATAATAGAGATAGGAGAGGAAATACAAGAAACTTTACCTGCCGAATATTATGGTCATAATATTAAAGAAGGCGAATTAGAAAGTGTTTATGATTCTGTTCAATCTATGCAAATGATTTTAATGATATTTACAATGATTTCTTTTATTATTGCAATTATGCTCACTTTAAATACACTTATGATGAGCGTTAACGAACAAAAATATGAAGTTGGAGTTCTAAGAGCAGAAGGAATTTATAAAAAAGAAATCTTTAAAATGTTTGTTTTTGAAGCGTTAATTTTATCATTATCAGGTACAGCCTTGGGAATTGTATTGGGTTTAATTTTAAGTCCAATATTGAAGGAAATGTTCTTTTCAACATTAATGGCAGGAGCAACATTCGATTTAGTTATATCTATACAATTTACATCCCTCTTAATGGTGTTTGGATTTACGTTTATAATAAGTCTATTGATTGGCGTTCTTCCAGCTATTTTAGCAACAAAGATCCAAATTATTGAAGCGATTCGGGGAATATCAACAGAGAAAAAAGGTAAAAAGATAAAAAAAGCTATTTTACCAATTATAGGTATAATTTTAATTATTATTGGATATATTATCTTATTAAGAGCGAATAGAAGAATACAAATAACTTTAATTGGAATTATTCCATTTATTTTTGGTCTAATTATTTTATCGTCACTACTAATTCCTTTATTAAGTAAAGGATTTTCCTATCTTTTTGCGTTTTTCTTAGGACCATTTAGAAACGTAACAAATCAAAATTTAAAACGAGATCCTAACCAAACGAAAATAACATTTATTATGTTTGGATTGGCAATATGTTTTCTTGTAATGGTGGCAAATACTCTTAATAGCATGGAGATTGTACAATATAATACAATACCTAGATATTTAGGTGCTGATATTATAATAAATAGCGAGGGATCTACTTTTGGAATGGATGAGATTTTAATTCCAGATGTTGATGTAATTAATGGCTCAGTTGAGAATGCTGCTTTATTGAGTACAATCCGAATTAAGGTTGATGATTACGGAACATGGGCTTCTGATCTAAATGACGAGCCGAAGATACAGTTGTATATAATAGAAGGGGGTAAATTTATTGACACCATAACAGAATCAGAAATGTATGGAGAACAGAAAGGTCAAGAAAAAGCCTTATTTAGAAATATAGATAACGAAGTCAATTCCACAATTATATGCAAACAATTAGTTGATAATGACCACTTGAATAAAGGAGTAGGGGATAAAATAACTATTGATTTAGGAATATATTCGTTCAATTTATCGATTATTGGAATTACGGAATTTGTAAGTGGGTTTTCAGAAACTTGGGAAGAGCCTGGTGAGATTAAACCCATAGAGACAAAGGGTGATTATTGCGTATGGGTTTCTTGGCAAACAATTATTCCTTTAATTGATTTATATTTTGAAAATTCTATGCCTTTACCAGAAATAGACTTCCTTGTAAAAGGTGATGACCATGATTTTGATTTTTGGGATTTTCCAGTAATTAATCGAACTGAATTTAGAGATAAATTCACTCAATTCTTGCAAGATAAAGAATATAAAGATCACATTACCATTGCTGAACGAATATGGGATGAAAATAGAACTGCGGGGATAGCTAATAGCTTACATAGTGCTTTTTATTTATGGAATAATCAAGATAAGGTTGAGGATGTTCACATTGCTTTTGAAAACACAGCATTAAAAGGAACAACAACTTTTGTTAATAAGAGACATAGTTGGTTCGAGACAGTTCAAGACGCGTTAGAAAATGGAACTTATCAATGTGTAATAACAGTAGACATTCATAACTCTTTAGGGTTAGATATTGATGATAATGTATCTATTTGGTATTATAATATTTCTAAAGCTCTTGTAAGACAGAATTTCACGATAGCTGGAGTAATTAATATATCTAGTACAATTGAGGCTGTAAATTTTCACTCTCAAAATCCTTATGTTGGCGGTAATTTTGATGTTGGATCAGATGATTCTACTGCGGTTATTGTCGATATTAAGTCAAATGCTTCATATTGTGAAAAACCTTTATATTTAGATCTATTAAATACTACGGGAGTATATGAATTCTGGATAAAATTTGAAAATTCATCACATTATTTCACTCATCATTTAAAGGCAATTAGAGACTTGCAAGATTTCTTCGGTTCCGAGTATATTTTTGCAGATATGCGCTGGCTTTTTACACAGAAATTTGCTTATGCTCCAAAATGGTTAATACAAGTCGATCAAGAATCGGGATATACTCAAGAAGAAACGCTTGAAAGAATTAAGGAATTTCTATTATTGAATAAAATGCCTGTAATTACTTGGATGACTGTTGATGGACTTCGAGAAAAATATTCCGATCAAATCAACTTCCAAAAGAGTTTTTTTAATATTGTTCTTAGCTTTGCGTTAATAATAGCCATTCTTGGAATTATGATAAATATGTTAATATCAATATCAAATCGTAAAAGAGAGATTGGTATGATGCGAGCTATTGGAATTTATAAAAAAGAGCTAATGAAAATGATATTAGGAGAAACTCTAATTCTTGTATTTTCAGGATTTCTAATAGGTACAATAATGGGTACATTATCGGCAAATGAATTACTTTTAGGGCTACCTTTAGATGCTGTTTTTGATTTGAAACAATTTATTGATTATTCAATGGTAGCAATTTTATTTGTGATTATATTTTTGGTCTCGATTGTTGCGGCTGCTTTACCAATATATCGAGTTATGAAGCTTGATGTAATTGAAGCTATAAGGGCTGTATAATTTATTTTATTTTTTATTAATTCATGAAAATTCTTAGATTATGAGATATCTAAAGTAGTTTGTGTGTGATTTGTTAAACAATCACAATATTTATTATAGGCTAAAAAATTAGTAAATATTGAGATTATATGAAAACTACAATCTATTATTTTTCTGGAACGGGTAATTCTTTGAAGATTGCGAGAGATGTTGCCGAAAGGTTGGAAGAATGCGAATTAGTTCCAATTGCGAAGGTTTGGCAACAAGATCAGCTTGCATCGACTAGTGAAAAAGTTGGTTTTATTTTTCCCTTGTATTATTTTGGACTTCCTAAAATTGTCTACGATTTTATAAATAACATAGAACTTGCTAAGTCCAACTATTTTTTTGCCGTGGTTACCCGGGCTGGAGATGCGGACGGAGCGCCTTTGCAACAGTTAGATAATATACTCGAAACGAAAACGAAAAAGCTTAACGCCGGATTTTTTATCAGAATGCCCAGTAATTTTATAATAGGCTATAACACAGACTCAGAAGCCATACAAAAAGAGTTTTTTAAGAAAGCAATTAATCAGGTTGAAAAAATCACTAATATTTTAAAGGAAAACGGAGAAAGTTTTCAAAAAGAGACGAATATAAGCGAGAGAATGAACAATAAATTCCGTGATAAAGTTTACGCTAGCGATAAATCATTCTACGCTAACGAAAATTGTACTAATTGTGGTATATGTGAAAGTGTGTGTCCTGTTAATAATATCGTTCTTATAGAAGGCTTACCACAATGGCAACATAAATGTCAGCAATGTTTAGCGTGTATTAATTTTTGTCCTGAGAAAGCAATTCAATTTGGTACTAAATCTTTAGAAACAG
>JAUWHC010000314.1 GCA_030606095.1 Promethearchaeota archaeon
ACCCGCAAAATCTAGGAGAGAAGCTCAGTGGTAAAATTAAAAGGAGGAATTTTATAAATGGAAATGAAAATAGTAGGATACCATTCAAGAATTAAAATAACACAAGTATTGCCCTGTGTATGTGATGATGTAACGGGAGATTCTAAAATAAGACGTAATAAATTAATGCGTACTTCGTGGTTATATGATCCATTTGGAGATAATTTAACTTATGGAGTGGAATTTAACGTAAATAAGGGTTTTTCATGGGATTTTTTCTTGTATGCTAAAACCGCCGAATTGGCTGAAGAATTAGGTGAGGCCTTATTGATGAATCTACAAGAGAAATATAAAGGATTAGATGGAAAAGTGAGCGTGTATCCTCTCTATTCGAAATATTTAGAGGTAAAAAGACGCCTTTATGAAATAATTATTCCCCAACATCCTCCAATAAAATTTCAGTTTCTTAGGAAGATAATCAATTATTATAAGACACCTCAAAGAAAAATAGATGCAAATATATTTATTTTATGGAAAAGGGATGATTTACATATATCACCAGATCCATTGAGTTATATGCTGAGAATTTTCATTTCTTTAAATCCTAACCAAAATTATTTTATGAATTTCGATAAGCAAGAATCTTCAATTAATGCAGTACTTAGATATTTTATTTCCGATATGTCCATACCACCATATATTAAAGCAGAATATAAGTCGCTCTCTCCAATTAATTGGATTGCTCTATTAACCTGCAATGTATTTCCAAAAAGATCTGATTATGGACTTGGTCCAGGTCAAAATTTTCCCAGAGAGGTAATGCCTAAATTTATGAGATCTGATGAGATCGACTTCGATATCCCACATGAAATGCCTTTGTTAAATCCTCCTATACTAGAAAACAGAAATTCAATCAATTTACCGATTTCTAAAAACGATCCTAATTTTATTTATATCGGAAAAAAAATGAAAGACGGAGTCTTAAGCACTGATTTAGGACTAATTGAAATAGACAGTCTCACGACCCATTTGAATATTTTTGGGAAAACTGGAACAGGAAAATCAACTTTGATAAAAATGATATTGAATGACTTGCATAATAAAAGACCAGATGTTGGAATATTAATCCTAAACTTAGCGAAGCCATACTTAGAGGATGATTATCCTATGGCTCACGTTTATAAGTTTCCCTCTGAAAAATTTAGAGTGCCATATATTATACCTTTTAATAGAGCAATGATCTCAATTAAAGAGACTAGTAACGTTTTTGCGGCTTGTTTAGGATTAAAACATATGGGACCTGGGATATTTTCTGAAACATTTCAAATCTGTTATTCCAAACATAAAAAATTTCCTAAAGAAGTCAAAGCATTTTTTAGTTGCGTTGACGAGTATATGAAAGCAAAATCGTGGGAACCTGAATACAAACAGCACATTCGTACTGCGTTCAAACGTAGGATTAGTGAAATGTTTTATAGACCTGATCTTGAAGCTACGCTTAACCTATTTGAGGGCGAATCAAGCAGTATTCCAGAATGGTTTATAAAATGGAAGGAGGGGGAAACAGTCTTACTTGACTTAACTAAATGTCTAGAGGACGAACAACATTTGATAGGTATGTTGATTCTTAATATGATTGAGATTCTAATTTCTATAGATAAGGAAAAAACCAATAAATTAAAATATCTCATCGCAATGGACGAGGCGCATCGAATCCTTGGTAAATCAAACGATAAACATCCCGAATCTCCGGAATTTATAATGAAAAATAGAACCAACGCTCATTTTTCAAGAAATTTTAACGAATGGAGAGCTAAAGGTATAGGAATCATTACTGCAGATCAACATCCTCATTTACTCCTTGACGTTGCAATTGATTCCGCAAGGAATAAAATCTTATTTCAATTAGGATATCCAGGCAATCAAATCTTCACAGGAAATATGAGGGAAAGAGAAATGCTTCTAACTCTTTGGGAAAGATACGCTTTAGTTATAACAAACGCGGAGCGCTATTTAATGAAAACGGCAGACGATAACATTTAACGAAGTAATCCTTGTGTATAATTTGTGTAAGTAAAACATAGAGGTCTTAAAATAAAAATGGATTTTGGAAGCGAAGTTGAAGACGATAAGGGATATTTAGACGAACTGAAAGGAGAAGATGAAGAGAAAAAAGAAGATGATCTTAATAAAGACTCTGAATTAGAGGAAGAAAAAGATTTTGAAGACGATCAAATTAAAAGTGGGGAATTTGAAGGTGATTTAGATCAAGAATTACCAGAAGAAAAAGAAGAGAGTATATGGGACGAGATCGATTGGAGCGAAGATAAGCAAGTTGAGCGTGAAAAAAATGAGAAGGACAAAAATAACGATCAAAACGATGAATACAATAAAGAAGATTACGTTGAAAACGTTGAATCCCAATCAGTTTCTACAGTTTTAATTAATAAAATAGAAGAAATAGAAAATAATGTGGAACACCAGGAACAAGAAGAGGAAATCGAGATTCGCCCAGAAGAATGTCAAGATACGGAACCGATTGTAGATACCGATGAGATTAAATTCATAAAAGAAGTTGAAGAATTAGCTGAACATGCCAGAGAAATAAATGCTGAAGACGAAATTGTCGAACCACAGGCTGAAAAAGAAAATGCGGCGTATTATGCTGAACAATATTATGAAGCTTTAAAGGAAAAAGAGGTACTAAACGATCAAAATAGTAAAGAGGAGCAAGAAGCAGAAGAACTTAGGCAAGAAGTAACAGAGGAATTAAAGGCTGACCAAGAAAGCGGTTATAAGAGCGATGAACTCGAAGAGGAGGATATTATCGAGGAATCTAAGGAAATTACTAATACAGAGGAATTTGAATATTTATGGGAAGTTCGCGATAAATTAGATCGAGAAGGAAAGCCCCTTGAAGAGATAGAAGAAGTAATGCACGAAGCGGAAGAGATGTACGAAACGCTTAAAAACGCAGAAAAGCTATACGAGGAGCAAGAACATGAGAAGTTAAAGTTGGTCGATCACGAAGACGAAGCGACCGAAGAGGACCTAAAAGAAGATTTGGATAGAGTAGATCTGGTAGAGCAGGCTGTTGAATTAGAAGAGAAAATGGTTCAGCGAGGGGGATCGCAAGAAGAGATAGATGCGAGAGTAGAGGAATCCATAGAAAAGACCATAGAAACAGACGAGTTTGAGGAAAAATTAGAGAAAATAATTGAAGCGCAAGAACTGGAGAAGTTAAAGCTTGTCGATCACGAAGACGAAGAAGAGATCGATGATGTAAGAGAGGAAATCGATCGACCAGCTGAAGCAGAATATTATATGGAAGTAGAAGAGGAGTTGCATCGGCAAGGAATGTCTCAAGAAGAAATCGATGAGCAGATGGAAGAAATAACAAGCAATTATCAAAAAGAAATAAATAAAAAACAAGAAAAAGAAGAAAATCTGAATATGAGTGAAGAACTTGAAAAACACGATTTAGAAACTAACGAACAAAATTCAAGTGCGGAACAATGCGATCAAATTGAACTAACCTCTGCCTTAAGCAGTGAAAAGAAGGAAGAATCTGAAAAAGAGGAAAACGAAAGTCTTCAAGAGTTATATCGCCAAGAGACCGGTAGGAGACCTATATATGGTAGACAAAAATCAAAAGGTTATAGCCAATGGTTAGAGCAACGAGAATTAGGAACGGAAAAGACCAAAAACTCTAAAAGTGAAAGCGAAAAAAAAAAAGAAATTGACGAAGAGGATTGGAAGGCAACCCTTAATCAATGGATAAGAGAGGCTTCCGAAGAAGTATGCAACGCTGAATTTAAATCCGAGTTAAAAAAAGTCCTTGATAGGAAAGAGTTCGAGGATTTAATTCGAAAGTGTTTTGAATTAGATGAAAAGGCTCAAAACGAAAAACTCTCTGAGAAAGAAAAGAAAAGAT
>JAUWHC010000134.1 GCA_030606095.1 Promethearchaeota archaeon
AAATTTTTATTCGAACCTTTTTTATACCATAATGAATATGAGAATTAAACAACGACATTTTATAAAGTCATCAGAAATTAAAAGACTCAAGGATGAGGTTTTAAAGCAATACGACCCAAAATTTATAGAAAGCATATTCCCAAAAAAAGCTAGAGTGGAATTAATTTTAACTGATCATGGTGATTCATTATATGCAATTAACAATAAATTAACATTATGGAAGTCAAACGAAGGCTACATTCCTGTTTTGACCCTGCTTTTAAATAAGCAAGTAGAGATGAAAAAGATTGTTGTTGACAAAGGAGCCATCAAATATATTGCAAATTCTGCAGATGTAATGATTCGCGGAGTTACTAAAATAGATCCGTCGATAAAAAAGGGCGATATTGTGGTAATTGTTGACGAAAATCACGATAGAGCTTTAGCTATAGGAAAAGCTATGCTTGATTCTAAACAAATGGAAGATAAAAACTCTGGTAAAGTTGTCAAAAACCTTCACACGATACAAGATAATGTTTGGAAATTTGAAAAGGAATTTAAATAAATTCTCCTTTTAAAATAGTTATTAATTCTTCTTTTTCATCAAATGGCGCGTTGACAAAATAATTACACTCAAGTTCACAGGGAGTTAAATTATAGTGATTGAAGAGTAGCATAATCATTCTGAGTGCGTTTTCCATGAATCCGTTGTCGTCTTGGGCGTCCGTGATTTTCATTAAATCGATTATTGTGTACATTTTCCACATGATTTTTTGGTTTTCGTCGTTCCTAGCTAGTAGAAAATTGTTAAAAATATTCGTATAGAAATCACATTCGCATACTACCATTATTAAGGAATACCTCTGTTAACCCTAATCTCCTTTTTCAATAATCAAGTAACAATAACTTAATCGAATTTTTAAATGAATTTTTTATTGAAGAATATCGTTGCTATATCACAAACTTGCAATGGAAATTTTTCTTATATAACCTAAGGTATTTTTTTTTTAGTAAATGGTGCTTTCCTGTTTACTTTGTTATTTAAATACTAATTTGGTGATTTTTTGATCATAGAGTATTTGAATAATATGAGTAAATCTATTAATTTTGAATTAAAATTCGCGTAATACGTGGATATAATACGGATAACACATCAATCTATAATCGCACATAACTTATATTATTTAGATACTACTTAAAGGGTCATTAGCTGCTATATCACGATGACTCGTGAGAAATATAATAAAAGTAAGGTCGTGTGTGTGAAAAAATGAGTATGTACAGAAGTTATCTATTAAAGCAGAATTTCTGGGCCAAAAAAGGAAATGAAAAAGGGAATGATTTAGTAGGCGAAAAAGTCTTTATAAAACATGACTCTGAATTAGGAGGGATTTACGCAATTATCGACAATAACGATAAGAAAGGCGTAAAAATCATAACAAATGGAGAAGAGCATTGGTTTAATAACTTTGACAAGTTAGATACATTCCTTAGCCGATTAAAACAAAATGAAGACGATTTTATGAAGATTCTAAGAAGAAAAAACATTTCTAAAAAGTTAAGAACGCTGGAAATTTAATTTGGTTTTTACAAATTATCATCTATTCTTTTTTCAATGGAATGAGATGAGTTTCTAAGCCATTTTATTGTTAGATTATATTTATAAGATGTTCTTAGATTTAATCGTTGTAAATTGGTTGTAATCCTGATTGAAAGTGGCGCAATCTTAAGTTAGCACCACGAGAAACTCTTACTTTCGGAATTTTTTCTCGATTGCGATAAAGTTCAGTTACTGCTGCGACTGCGTAATTAATATGAGAAGGTCCATAGGTATTTCTAGGTACCGCAAATCGAACTAAATTTAAGATACTTTTTCGTTGTTCTGGCGTTTTTTTATCCCACTCAAACGCAAAAGGTCCTAATTCACAGGCTCTAATTCCGTAGTGTCTTAAGAGTTCTATACTGAACCCAACTCCACCAAAATCATCCAGCCTTATTTCTATCCCTTTAAAGAATTTATCCATATTAATATAGACAGCGTGACCGCCCGCAGGAAGCACAACAGGTACGCCATTTTCGGTTAGTTTTCGCGCAAATTCTCGAACTTGTCGTATTCTTTCATTAAGGTAAGGTAATTTCACGATTTCATATAATCCTACCGCGAGTGCCATGATGTCGCGCCCGCTTAAACCGCCATATGAGTCGTTTCCAAAAGTTAAAATTTGCTTTTCTTTCAATTTAGCTCCGATGTTCCCGTTATTTGAAAATTTCTGGAAAAAAATACTTCTATCTCTAATAAATAAACCGCCCCCTATGTTAGCAAGTCCATCTTTTTTAAAACTTATAGTAAAACCATCAACGTAAGAAAACATCTCTTGAATTATTTTTAATATGCTAAGGTTATTATACCCTTCTTCAAATTCCTTAATGAAAAAAGCGTTTTCTGCGAATCTGCAAGCATCAAAAAAAAGCGGAATCCCATAGCGATGTGCGATTTCGTTAATCGTTTTAATGTTATTCATTGAAACGGGTTGACCTGCGGCAGTATTATTAGTAATAGTTAAATATATTAATGGGATGCTATCAGCTCCATTTATTTGGATAAAAGATTCCAATTTTTCACTATCCATATTTCCCTTGAAAGGATTTTTAATATCCATTTGATCAGGAGGAAAATCTTCAAATAAGTTTGCGGAGAATAGATTGATTGGATGGAATCCATTTGCGGCAATATTTGCTTCAGTTGTATCGAAGTGTCCGTTGTTGAAGATAAAGAAATCTTTATTTGGGCTCTTTTCCTTTAGAATTGGAGCAATAGTCGAAAATAACAAATGTTCCGCACAACGACCTTGGGGTACTAAAAACGCGTTAGGGCGAGTCAGCTGATGAATTCCCCCGTTAACAAAACCTCCTTCGAACGATGTAAGATATAATTCGTCCATTAATTTATTTACATTGGTTTCTCCAGAAAGGATTAAGTTTATAGCGGTTTTTGGTTCATTTCCCCTTTCAAAAGTATCTCTAATAGCATCAAGAAGAACGTAATATCCTTTGTTACGCCCATAAGATTCATCTCCATGCAAAAGAGCAGCCCACTGTAAGTCCGTCATAGATGAGCTTCCACTATCAGAAAGAAAATCTAAAACAAGCATATCTGCTGGAAAAGAAAACATACTGTATTCTGTCTTTTTCAAAGCAACTTCTCTCTGCTCTTTAGAAACTTCTTTGATATTCCTTACAATCAAAGCGCGTTTAGACGGAATTGGAACGTTTAATTCGTACATAGATTTCATAATACTACCATCAGAATTTTGTTTTAAAGTTATAATTTATTGTTAAAAATAGAAATCGTACATCATTACTTTTAGATAATTAATAGAAGGTATAAAAATTTTATATATTAAAAGTTAATTCAAAAGAAAACTTAGACATAAAAACATGAAAATAAACTTTTGATTCTTGAAGGAAGAATAATGGTTTTTTTCTTATATTTACTTCTTCTTTTGTTAAAAGTATGAATACTATTGATTTTTTAAGGTCTTTTTCATAAATTTACTCCAGTCCCATTTTTTTGCTGCTAATTCGAGAATTTCATCTGGAATTACATCAATATTTTTATAACCTTTTTCAAAAGCTAGTTGATTAGCAAATGTCAAGAATAAAAACTGTATAGCTCGACCTGTATTAATACTCTGGAGCATAGCTCTTGCCATTATTCCCCCTTCTTTTAAAAATCCGCTTCTAATATAAGCTTTATTTATCAATTCGATATTATAATCTATCGATCTTAATTGCGCCTCCCAATGATCTTTTTTCCATTCCATAACCGCGTAATGAGCTCCGATTTTTCCGTTTAAAGGATTTCCAACCGATCCTGGATTTAAAACAAGGTATCCATTAATTTTTTGATTAAAGGAGACATGATTATGAGCAAAAATTAGAATTGATTGATTTAATGATTTAAGATGTGAATCAAACATGTCTTTATCATTATAAGGGTGTAAAATTCCTGATGTGTCTATAGGAGACATTTTCTGAAATAATCTATGGATCATATATATATCATCAGTATCAGGAATAGTGACAATTTTTTCTTCAGGGAGTGATTTAATAAACTTTAATGAATCATTATCGAGACGTTCATAAGCCCATCGTGTAGGACTCCATTGCTTACTTGTATACCATCCAGAATTTGTTGGATTTGAATAAATATTAATAAGATAATCCTCAAAATTCCCTCGTATGAAATGGGTATTAAGAGCGCGCAATCGTTTAATAACTTCTAAAGGATAAGGTCCCCCAGATATATCACCTGCAACCAATATTTGATTAATGTTTTCATCTTCTATTTCTGTCAAAACCGCATTAAGTGCCGGGAGATTACCATGAATATCGGCAAGAACTGCAACTTTCATTTTATTTTTAGTTGGTTTTCTATTTTTAATTACTTTAATTATTCAAAAATAAGTGGTTTCTCTTTCATTTCAATTATTTTAAATTTTCAGGTTTCTAATGAAGTAAGCAATATTAAATTAAAAAATTATTCTATGAGTAACTTCATTTGTCTTAAAAAAAGGATAGAAAAAATAGAATAATTTTGTCTTATATTTAAAATTAATAATTGTTTTAAAACCTCGTTATTTCTCGATTGATTTGATGAAGTGCTTGTCTATCGTAAAATTCCCCGTAAAGTCCGAACGAACCGTTATGGTTTTCTTGTTTACTCTAATTATCTCGTACCATCTATCGTCGAGGTAAGAAAACACTTTCTTTCCTTTCGCCTTAGCTTCGATTAATTTAGGCGTGATCATTTCTCGGTACTCTTGCCTTCTCTCCTCGGCAGTTTTGGTTTTCTTCAAGTTTACGTATTGCCCTACGACCCTATCTACTGCCCTATCTGCTTTTTTGTATCTCTCGTAAGTGTTTCTTTCGATGCTCTCTCTTTTGTCGAAATTACCTTTGTAATTTGAACTTCCCGTGATAGTCATTGAAGGCGCTGCTTGTTTGCCTCTTAAATCTGCTAAGATTTTGTTGAATACCTCTTTTCTATACCTATCGATCGCGTCTAGAACGTCTTCCGGTGCGTCTTCAATGTTGTTTAATTTTAGCCTCCTTTTTATGCCATCTTCTTTATTTTTAACGTAACCTTGAAAATCAGTGTTTAATCTGTTTGAGTCTCCAGAACTAAAAAGCCAAAAATTGCCTATTACGACAAAGTGTTCCGCAGGCAAGGCTGGTTGTTCGCGTATCTGTATCCTGCAATGCAAAGAGCGAACCAAGCTTCGGGTAGACCGATCAGAAAAGAAACGGATAAAGGGGCGATCGTATTTATGGACTCGAGGTTTAAAGATAAGATGAGTTGGATTTCTGATTGGGTTAAAAAACAAATAAAAGTTGTTCCCGATAGGAGGGGCGTGCTTGCCAACGAATTAGAACGATTTTGGTCTGACGCTTAACTTTCAAGTGCGTATTAGGTTAAAAATATACTGATTAAAATTTTAGATTTTTCTTTACATGGATTTAGATTGCCTGATTAAACGCTTGCTCTCCAAAAGAAGAAACATTATAATTTTTTCTTTGGAAAAAATAATTACGATTTAGGTTCATAATTTTCCCTCGCTAATTATTACAAATTAATATAAGATTTATAGAGATAATAAGGATTAAAAGAAATTTACGTGCAAGCTCGAAAGTTAATGGAATTTTACTCCTTTTGCCTTTAGCTTTTTTATTACTTCTCCAGAGGTATGTTCTAACTCATCTGAGACGTTCAAGTATAAATTCTTCAAAGAATTTAAATCTAATATCGATTCTGGTATGAATTCAACGTCATTATGCCACAAATAAAGAGTATTAAGAGCGCGAAATTCGTTTATCCATCCTGGAATAGCCGATATTCCACATTTATGGAGAACAAGCGTTCTTAACGATTTAAGACCTTTTAATCCTTCTGGAATTTCTTTAATCTTTAGATTGGTAAGGTTTAGTTCGCTTAAAAAATATAAGTTTTCAATCCATTTTGGAACGGCTATAATTTTGTTATGATCTACGCTTAATTTTTCAAGGTTTTCAATTTTTCCTATAACTTGAGGTAATTGAGAAAAACTATTTGCGCTCAGGATTAGAGTTTTTAGAGACTCTAGATTCTCAAAAGTTTCAGGTAGAGTTGTCAAATTATTTCCACTTAAATTTAACCATCTTAATTGTGTCAGATTCCCAAGCGTTTTTGGCAACGAAGAAAGGTTATTTTCCTGTAAAAACATCCGTCTTAACGATTGTAAATTACCAATTGAATCGGGGAGCTTGGTTAAACTATTATCGGATAGGTGTAGCTCTTCAAGCGAACCTAAATTCCCAAATGAAGTGGGAAGCGTTTTCAGATTTTTATTGTTTTCTATATATACCTTCTCAAGAGCCTTAAGGTTCTCTATTGATTCAGGAAGAGAAAAGATTCCACATTTATAAATCGATAATTTCTTTAGAGATTTTAAACTACCGATAGATTCAGGGATTTTCTCCAATTTTTCGTTCTCTTGCAAATGCAAAACGGTTAACGAAGGAAATAAATTAAAATTTTGCGGTAAATCGCTAAAAAGATTTTGTCTCATGTCTAATTCTCTTAAAATCTCAAGATTTTTAACAGAATTCGGAAATTCTTTAATTTCAGTTTCTTTTATACTTAACCGCGTGAGACGTTTTAAATTTCCAAAAGATTCTGGGATTTTTTTTAAAGGATTTTTCTCAATTACTAACATATAAATTTGTCTTAAATTTCCGATAGATTCGTGTAATTCGTAAGCGTCGTTATCAATTAACCATACTTTTCCAAGAGTACGAACCTTTTTTATCCATTCTGGGAATATTGGAATCTTTTTACGAACAATCATTAGTTCCCTTAATGATTCGTAAGTGTTGACTTGATAATCTTCAAAAGAATCGTAATCTGAGATATCTACTTCTTCTGAAGGTATTAGACATTCCGCAGCGTTCATAAGAATTT
>JAUWHC010000152.1 GCA_030606095.1 Promethearchaeota archaeon
CGTGGATTTTATGTAAAATGGTTTTGCTAATCATATTTTTCACTTTATGATTTAGAAAAAATTTTGTTGTTAAAATAGAAATAGTAAGAACATAAATAAATAATTTCAGAGAGAAAATTTTTCTAAAAAATGTTTAAGTTATAAATTATTCGTTTTTAGAGAGCCTATCTGCTATTTTAACATAATTTGGAACAAAATGAGTCTTCAATAAATTAGAATTTTCCGTTGAAAATAAATTCCTAATTTTCACTTCAAAACATAATATCGAAATGAGAAATAGCAAATTATAAATTTATACATTGTTATGGAAATTATGTATATTTTATAGGTTAATTATTATGATTCTTCAAAATGGCTCTAATCAATTTTATCTAACGAGTCTAATAATGAATATCATTAATATAGTTTTATTTTTGCTATTTATTGTATTTGTATTTAAAGGACATCAACGTCGGCGGAAGGCACCCTATATTAGTCTTGCAATTCTTTTTGGATTGATTGGAAATTCTTTAGCAAGTATACCTCTAAAATCTAATATAACATTATTTCTTGGAGTTCTTCTTGTAAGTATATCATTCTTTTTTATATTTCTCCATTATGAAATGATCTCAAGAGAGAAAGCTAATATTCTTGTTTGTGGTTTCCTAATAGGTTTGAATATAACCATTTTTTCTCTAATTATAATATATTTAATCTACAATTTGAATAGCTATTCGATATATTATACAATAAAATTCCTCTGTTCATTATGCGGGATAACAGCAATGATTCGTTCAATTATTATAATTTATAGAGTAAATTATTTAGCTAAAATCATTGCTACAAAACTAGAATTATATGCTGTAACATTTTTATTTACTTATCGATTTGTATTTCTAATAAGGGATGTTTTTGTAATATTTGAAGATTTATTAACATATATTGGTTTAATACCTTTAATTATTGGAATTTTAATTCTTTTATTGAATTACATTATTCATCCTGACTACATTTATCTGCTTCCATTTCCAATTCATAGTTTTATGCTTTATAATGAAAGTGGTTTATTGATGTATAGTAAACGCGTGCATATCGAAGCATTTAAAGAAAATTTTCAAGGAATTTTAATAACCGGTGTATTTACTGCCATATCAGCCCTTATTCAAGAAACGCTGGGAACAGGAGCAAAATTAAAACAAATTAACGCTGAGCAATACCAAATCTATTTTATTAATTTACCAAGAAAAAAAGGAACTTTAGCCATAATATCCCTTGGATCGACGCATTTTTTTAAAAAATCTTTAAATCGATTTGCACAGGCGATTCCAGAGACTTTACTTGAGAAAATGAATACTATAGGGATAAATACAAAAAAAATTGAACCTGAAATTGATTTAATACTAAACAATTCATTTCCTTATGTCAATTTGAATAAATAATATTTACGTTGGCAAGATATAGCCGTATAAGGAAAGGATATCGAAATACAAAAACAGAAACTCAAAATTTTCATCTTTTAAATTGCAGTTTTTAAAAAGTATTAAACTCATGCTTAATATATACCATTAATGACGCCATCTAAAACTTTTAAGTTAAATGTTAAAGATATTTCGTTTATTAACAATATTCAATCAATGGCAGTAGTAGGTCCTTCAAAGAAACGAAACTTCTTTTTCCTTAGAAATCACCAAGAAAACTTTAAGGGAGATCTCTATGCTGTCCACCCCAAAGTTAAAGAAATTCCTAATTTTCCTACAGAAAACATTTATTCTTCTATTAAAGACATTCCTGGAAATGTTGATTTTGCTTTTATTACAGTGCCCGCGTTACAAGTATTAGATGTCATCGAGGATTGCGTGGAGAAAGGTGTTAAATTAGTCAATATCTTTACAGCAGAGTTTTCTGATGCAGGAACTGAAGAGGGTCGTCGTTTAGAGAAAGAATTGAAAAAGCGCGCTCAAAATAAAGTTAGAATTCTTGGACCTAATGGTATGGGGCTATTTTACCCAAAATTAGGCATAGCTTGGCGTTCAAAATTCCCAACAACTCCTGGAAATATCGGATTTATAGGCCAGTCAGGAGGTATATGTAATATTGCAATTTATACTGCAAAAGAAATGGGCATTCATTTTTCCAAAGTATTCTCATTTGGCAACGGAGCAGATTTAGATTTCATAGACATTTTACATTTTTTAAGCAATGACGACGAAACTGACTTGATTTTGTGTTATTTAGAAGGAATTAAAGAAAATCGAGGAGCTGATTTAAGACAAGTTCTTGCTGATAACAAAAAGCCGATTGTAGTTTTAAAAGGTGGAAAATCCGAAAGTGGGTCGCTAGCAGTTAAAACTCATACAGCTTCTCTCTCGGGTAATACTCAAATTTGGAATTCTCTTTTCAAACATCATAATCTTATTGAAGTTGAAACATTAGAACAATTGATGCATACTGCGCGGTTAATAGACTTCTACGGAATTAATGAATTACAAAATATTGCTGTTTTCAGTTTAAGTGGAGGTTATGGGGTTATCTTAGTTGATTTAATTGAAAAATTCAGAATGAATGTACCACAATTTAGCTCTAAAATTCAAGAACAATTGGATAAAAAATTCATTATTCGTGGTACAAGTTCTAAAAACCCTTTAGATGTAGCAGCACAACTATTTTACAGTCAGAGCATTAAGGAAATAATTGATCTTGCTTTATCCGACGAAAAAATCGATGCTCTAATTATGGACCTTCCAAGTTGGTATTTTGATCCAGAGTATTCCATAACACCAGCTGAGAACTTTGAAGTTGATATGCTTGAGGCTTTAAATTTAGGACATAAACATAAAAAACCATTAATTCCAATTTTAGAGAGAGCCCACCGTCCCGATCAAAATTATCGCATTTCTAGGTTATTAGCTAAAAAGAGAGTACCTGTATTTGGAGATCCTCTTGAATTCATTCCTTTATTACCTAAAATTACTAACTTTAAGAGAAAACTAAAAAGTTAAGAATATCTTTAAGATTTTGAACTATTTTGATAAATTTCCTAAAATATTTGGGGACTTTTATATTCGCCAAAAACTTCTCTTAAGACGCTACAAATTTCTTCTATTGTAGCATAGGTTTTAACTACTTCAATCATGATTGGCATAATATTCTTAGAAGATTCAGCCACCTTTTTTAATTCAGCTAGTTTTGTTTCAACTAAGGTCTCATCTCGACATTTTTTTAATTCTCCGAGAGATGATATAATTTTTTGTTCCTCGTCAATATCGTGTTTAAAGGTTTTCATTTGACTCTCTTCTTCAGTACAATAGACATTTACACCAATTACTTGATTAATTCCCGCTTCTATTCTCTTCTGATCGTTGTATGCATTATTTTGAATTTCCCTTTGAATGAATCCGCTCTCAATAGCAGTAGATATACCTCCCATTGCGTCAATTTTTTTAATATACTCTAGAGCTTTTTCTTCTAATTTTGAAGTTAAATACTCGATATAATAAGAACCTCCTAATGGGTCCACAACATCGGTAACTCCAGATTCATACGCAAGAACTTGTTGAGTTCTTAAAGATAACCTCACAGAATCTTCTGTTGGAATTGATAAAGCCTCGTCTGCTCCACAGGAGTGTAGCGATTGCGTTCCACCTAGAATTGCTGCTAGCGCTTGAAGGGTTACTCTAATAATATTTACATTAGGTTGTTGGGCCGTTAGAGTAACTCCCGCAGTTTGGGTATGGAATCTTAATTTCATTGAATTTGGGTCATTAGCATGGAATCTATCTTTCATTATTTTTGCCCATAATTTTCTAACTGCCCTTAATTTAGCAATCTCTTCAAAAAAATTATTATGAGTTGTAAAAAAGAAAGATAATCTTGGGGCAAATTCGTCAATATTAACCCCCCGACTAAGAACTTCTTCAACATATGCGATACCGTCTGCTATCGTAAAGGCAATCTCTTGAATAGCATTACATCCCGCTTCTCGCATGTGGTACCCACTAATGCTGATAGTATTAAAACGGGGTAAATTATTGGAGCAATATTCAATTACATCTGCCACTAATCTTAAAGATGGTTTAGGGGGATAAATATATGTTCCTCTTGCGATATATTCTTTTAAGATATCATTTTGAACCGTACCAATTAATTGTTTAGGTTCTATTCCTTGTTTCTCGCCTACAACGATATACATTGCTAAAAGCACTGAAGTAGGAGCGTTAATAGTCATACTTGTTGATACCTTATCTAAAGGAATCCCTTCGAACACTTGTTCAAAATCTCTCAAGGAGTTAACCGTTACTCCAACCCTTCCTACTTCTCCTAAACAGATTTTATTATCACTATTATAGCCCATCTGTGTTGGCAAATCAAACGCAATTGAAAGTCCTTTTTGTCCTTGTGATATTAAATATTTGAACCTTTCGTTTGTTTTAGAAGCATCTGCAAAACCGCTATATTGTCTCATTGTCCAAGTTCTTCCACGATACATGTTTGGATATACTCCTCTCATAAATGGAGGATTACCCGGATATCCCAAATCTTCAAAATAATCGATTTCACTTATATCTAAAGGTGTATAAAATTTTTTAAGTTCAATCCCAGAATCAGTCTCAAAAATTTCCTTGCGTTCATTTACATTATTGAATTTCTTATCCCATTTTTCATTTTCTTTAGCTATTTTTTTTAGAAAATCTTTATTAAACATATTCTAATCACATAAACCTATTATTATTATTATAAAAAAAAACGAATGTTCAGAATAATTCATTGTTTTATTGTATTATATTTTATAAAACAAATAGAAAAATAAAAGTAATTTAATTAAAGACCTTTTATAATTAAATATTATCCAAAAAGCTTTGGACTCTTTTTTCTACAGATTTATTTACAACTTCTATAAAATCAGTGAATTTACTAACATCTCCATCCCAATTATTAGATATGTCAGTTCCATACATTTCAAAAAATTGTTTTGAAATAATTTCTAACTCATTTAATATAAATTTTTTCTTAAATTTTGGTGAAGAAGTCGCAATGAATAAAAACTTCTTTTTTTTTAAGATATCAAAACGCATATTATTCAATTCGAAGTTTGAAATCCCCGTTGTAGAAATTTCCATTGCAAATGAATTCAAAGCACTCATAAGCATTGCAAAAAGCTGAACTTCTAACTCCTGGTCGTAAATACGTGAAAAAACAGCTGTTCCATCCTCAGTTAAAATCCATAAATCGTGTATTACTTTTTTCAAGGATATCCATCTAAAATTTCTTATTTTAAAAATATATTCAGATTATTAATAAATGATCTTAAATATAAAATTAATTCTAAATTCAATGTTAAAGAAGTAAGATTTTAAAAAAAAAAATTAATTAAGGGTTTTTTTTTGTTTTATAAAACGATTTTTCATCCATTCAGGGAAAATAAAACCATAATAGAAGAAAACTGAGCTGAAAAACAACATAGTTCGACCCAGAATTAAAAATATAATACTAAAATTACTTAAAACATCAAAAATAGCCCCAATGAAGAATAACCAAAAAGCTATAAGAAGTAACTTTCCTTTCAATTTGTGTTCTGGATTGTCAGATTTTAGAGAAGCTCGAGCAAATATTGTTCCCGTTATTATTAAAACAATTAAAAGCAAAATTTGAAAGACTGAAATGAATAATCCATAATTTGCATCAACAGGCACCTCTACTGTCCCAATTACCGATGGATTCGTTAAAAGGAAATAAAATAAGAATGTTTCGAATAATATTCCACCAATAACGCATATTATTATAACGATCTTCTGTTTTTCTTTATACATAAGTTCTGTGAAAGCAATCAACCAAAAAGTTAAAGCAAAAGGAAGTAAAGAAGTTCCAAGTATAAAGTATATCTCGGGGAATGGAATAAGACCTAAACCATCGTTAAAAAGTGCAATAATAAATGAGGTAGAACTAGGATACCAAGATTCCCCCATCAATATCCAACAAAGCCCAACAAATAAATAAGAGCTTTCCTTCATTACGCGATATCTTAGAGCAATTCGTAGACCTACTAATATAAAAATTATTACTAAAATAACACTAAAAATTCCATTTACATAATCTAAAGCTTCTAACGCCATAAATTATCTTCTCTTTTTTTTTTAATATAATAATTTTATTGATATATAAAAGAACTTGTATTTAATTCTATTATCTCAAATTAAACTTTTTTGTAAGTAAAAATATATAAATTTCTTTAATAATATGGTAATAATATCTTAATCAGAAATACAGGCGAAAAAAATTGTTTTACTAACTTAAATTGGTTCGAAAGCGTATTCATATACTTCCTTAACATCTAAGTTTACACAAATTTTTCTAAAAATGGGCTTTAATTTCATCCCAACTTTCAAACGATCTTGGAGTGTAATTTGCCCCAGAGCTTTAATTCCGTTTTCAAATTCAACAACTCCAAGCGCATATGAAGGTTTATTGCGAAACTCAGCAGGAGGCGCTTTTAAGATTGTAAAGGTTAATAATTTAGCGTTTCCACTCGCAACAATCTTTTCAAATTTGTCGTGTTTACATTTTAAACATCTAAGATGGGATGGATGCTGTAAAAATCCACAATTATTACACTTTTTCCATTCTAATTTTTCTTCATTATTCATTCATTTCTCACTTCTTCTTC
>JAUWHC010000113.1 GCA_030606095.1 Promethearchaeota archaeon
ACAGTCATTGGCTACGATTACTTTAACATGAAAGAAATTAATTTGGAATAAATTAATCAATCGTAATCTACAAGTATTATTATCTCTTAAAAGTTAAAAGAGTAAGGTTTTATATAATTATAAAAACATTTTAATTTGAATATAAATTTTAAGCAAAAAGGATTTTTATTGTGATTTTTCAAGGAGTGGATTGGCCGCGATTAATAATCGTTTTTTTTTCACAAGGGTTCGCAGCTATCGTATTCGTGGTTCTTGCTTTTAAGATCATAAAAAGGAAAAGGGATAGATCTACTGTTACTCTATTTTTCTTTTATTTTATCTTGTCAATTGGGCTTATTTTTAATATATTGTTTGTAGTGTTCACATATACCAATAACGAGTTGTTATTGAGAACTTTGTATGTCTTATCTTCCTTCTTTATAGCGTTCCCTTTCGTGTTTAATTTAGTTTTTATTAACATTATTTTAAAGTTGAAAGAGAAGTTTACGATAAAAAAAATGGCGGTTACTATCGGAGTGTATGGAACTATCTTATTGTCATTGTACTTAATCCCTGACGGAGTAACTTTTGATTCGAACTGGTCTCCCACTTATAATTTATTTTTATTTGTTCTAATCTATGTTTTCTTTACAGCTTATATTACCATTCCAACTACTTATTACTCCGTGCGATTGTATATATTATTTAAAGCTCGCAATTTAAAAGATAGGTTTCGTTTATACTTAATTGGGATTTGTCTTATGCTCGCTGCTATGTACGGAGGGATATTTTTTATCGCTACTTATAACCAAATCTTTAAAACGATTTACAGCATTTTCGCTTTTTTTATGGAAATTGCTGCGGGATTGTTAGTCTATTACGGGTTAGGAAGAGATCTTTAGCGTTCTTTCTTATCTTGATTTTTAAATCGCTTTTATTTGTACTCACAAGCAAAATAAATTAAATTTTATAAATTTAAATATAAAAACTTTCATATACGATTTGTGCGAGGTTATTATACTAAGCTCGAGAGAGCCTTGAAAAACAAAATTTAAGAGAGTTGATTCTATTAACGCATCGAATCGGATTGAGAAACTTTTAAGTTCAATAGAGCGCTATAAAGACAGGTTTGAAATTAAAACCGAGTTTAATAACGCCAAATACCAAATTATCTTTAGAGAAATGATAAATCGCGATTTTGAGAACCTCCCTCTTTATATTACTCTCTCTATATCGGTCGATAAAGAAGCATATTCAATTAATTGTTTCGAAATAAAAGTTAATGAAAACGACCTAGAAGAGCGGGTTCGCCTATACACCATCGAAGTAGAAGGACCGTGGCAATTTGAAACTATAGTAAACGACCTTCAGAAAATCGTTAAAAGAGAATTTAAAACCTTTAGGCGACGATATTACCCGCTTTAGATTTTTCATATATTGGTGGAATCCACTAATCTAAAACCCATAATTGTTAATTTATAAAAAAACTAAGAGTTTTTAAGTTGACATCGGTCACAATATCATAATAAGTCTAATTCTAAAAAAGCAATATCAAGTTTACTTCACATCCATAATCCCACACCGGGGCATGTATTTGCACAGGGGCAAATTTGAATATATTAGATCATACTGATTTTTATTACTACTTCGGAATAATCTTCAAAAGGTTCATTTTTTACACGAATTAAGTTTGGAAAGAAATTCCTACAAGATTGCTGAAAAAAAATTTCGCCAATTTTTTCAATAGTTCGAAGTATGAGTAAAGTTCCCGATTCGAAACTATTTATAGCATCATACTTATCAGATACTAAAAGAAATGGAATTTAAGTATTTAGAATCAAATTATTAAGAGTTTTGAAAAGGTATGGAAGAATTAACTACGAAAAAAACGTTTAGGCATTATCTTTATTTTATGTTTGGACAACAGTTTTCGCTGTTAGGGTCAGGAATTATTAGTTTTGTAATAATCTGGTGGATTACAATTGAAACCCAGAGTCCTATATATCTTTCGATAGCGACATTTTTAGTATTTTTGCCTCAAATTTTTGTTACCCCGATTGCGGGAGTATTAGCTGATAGGTTGAGTCGCAAATCGATAATCTTTATCGTAGATTCTCTTCAAGCAATTTTAACTTTTGGAATGTTTCTATTATTTTTTACAGGGTTAACTGATATATGGATCGTTCTTGTCATCCACACATTGCGTAGTGTACTTCATGCGTTTCATGTGCCTACATTTCGAGCAATTATTCCATCTATGGTTCCAAAAGATAAGCTAAGTAGAATCAATGGAGCAAATTTTCTTTTTTCAGGATTAATTTTCATGATTGGTCCTATATTAGCGGCTTTGCTTTTAGAGCTATTTCCCATAACATATATACTTTTAATTGATGTTATTACATTTATTATTGCACTTATACCGTTATTATTGGTAAAAATTCCAAATATTGAAAAATCTTCGAAGTTATCTGAAAAAAAATCGTTTAGAAAAGAATTTAAGGAGGGTTTAATTGTCGTGAAAGCAACACCGGGACTTTTGAGTTTGATAATTTTTGCTATGATTTTTAACTTCATATTTAGACCATTTAGTGTTTTATGGCCATACTTTATAAACGTAATACATGATGGAACTGCGTTCAATCTGGCATTTCTTTTTAGCTCTGTGCAAGCAGGAAATGTTATTGGAGCTTTGATTACTTCCTTTAAGAAGGATTGGAAAAATAAGATTAAAATAAATATAGTTGGAACGATGTTCTTTTTTACTGCGCATTTATTAATAATTTTTGCACCTTATCAGAACTTTTTCTTAATGATGATTGGTAGTTTCATCGGTTGGATAATATTTCCTATAACTGTATCTACATATTTAACGATATTACAAACTGCTGTTCCTTCGGATAAAATAGGAAGGGTAATGTCAATAGATCATATGATTTCTATGGCAATAGCCCCTATTGGTGCTCTAATGGCGGGGCCTATGGCGAATTTAATTGGTATAAATACTCTATTTATTATTTGCGCTTTTATGGGTATTATCTATCCTGTTCTCGTATGGTTTTTCACAAAGATTAGATATCTTGAACTTCCTCGAGAAAAGGAAGTAGAAGTTGTGTCTAAACAAGAAGTAATAGAATTAAAAGTTCAAGATGATTAAATTTTTTTTTTACTCTTACTCTTTTTTTTTATCTGAATAATCTGGTTAAATAATTTTTTATAAGACTATAGTAATAATTATACTATGGAAGAAAACAAAGTAGAAGGAAAAGTAAATTCCGAATTTGAGCAGAAAAAAGGGGAAGTTGTGGAACTTCCTATTCTAGACTTCCTCAAAATTAATATTATTAGCTTCTTGGTTCCTCTTTATGCATGTTTAGGGCTTTTTTTACTATTTGAATACGGTTTTATTATCTATTTTTCAATTCCACAAATAATTCATTTCTTAATGCTCCCTGGTTTCTTATTATTTCTTTATTTTATTTATCTTATTTTATTAATTGAGTTCACAGCATTATGGACTCGACGATGGAATAAAAAATCACCTCCCGTAGAAGGAGTTTTCAAACGAGTTTTAGAGGATGTAAATAGCAAAGAAGGAAAGATGATGAAGTATTACCACAAAAGGGGATTTATAATAAAATATCCGATGTGGTTGACATCCAAATCACCTTTTCCTTGGCTCGTGAATCGGACGCTAAGAAGGATTAGTCACAATAAAATCGGAAAGAACGTAATTTATTGCGATTCCTATGTAGGTTTAGAGTTCACAGATTTAGGAGATAATGTCTTCTTCTACCCTACGGCTGCATTGTCGAGTCACGCCGTCAATACAATCTTTGGAAAGATTAGTATGATGGAAATAAAGCTTGGAAAAAACACAACATTCTATCCTGGAATAATTGCCGGTCCCAACGCTTTAACAAAGGATAACAATGTTATTTTTCCAAATACGGTATTACATAAAAATTGGAGAGGGAAACCAGATAAATATTATTACCAAGGAAGTCCCGGAAGACCCATAGAAATCAAGCATTTGGAAAAAAGTTAAAAGCTTTCTTACAATTTTTTTTTAATTAAGAATTTTATATAGTTTCAATTTTTGGGAATTTTCCATGCTTTTGTAAGAATTCTCGATAGGAATTTAACTTATCTAAAACGGAGCCCGCAAGTTCCAGCGATTCGAAAACAGGAACGTTACGATTTAGCAATTTTAGCTTAAATTTGTATCTACTTTTATACGCTTCGAATCCCTCGTTTATTTTTAACATAACGCAATATATTGGTTTTGTACACACGCTTTTTGCTTTAGAAAGATATCTTATAAATTCTTTGTTTAAATCGAGCCCTTTATACCCCAAATCGTCCAAAATTTCTTCAAATCCTCCAAATCTTTCGGGATCTTTAACGAAGATAATAGAAGATATGTTAGGGTCTTTATCTAACGCTATAATTGTACGATAATAGATGTTTGGTTGGATTCCCATTCCACCTAGATCTATTGGATTTGTTAAGTTAGTATTTACCTCTGGGATGAATCTTTTCATTTTATTCATTGTCTTCTCTGATAATTGGGGTATTTTTAAATTATATTTTTCTAATATGTCTATTGCCTCAATCGTGGAACCACCCCCAATTCCAATCGCCCCTACATTGCGCGTGTTTGGTAAGCGAGTTAAATTAAAGGCAGAAGCTAACGCGGCAAGCTCGTTTGAATTACTTGCTATACAACAACCTGTTTGCTTCCCTACTGCCTTCCAAATTTCATTGTTCCCGGCTAAACCTCCAGTGTGAGATAAAATTGCTTTCTTTGTTGCTTCTCCGTATCCTGCCCTCCAGAGAATTACGGGTTTCCTATTTAAATTACATTTCTTAACTATTTCCATAAATCTCCGTCCCTGTTCGATTGATCTCAAGTTTTCAATGTACAAACCAATTATTTTGGTGTGTTCGTCAGTTAAGAAATATTCTAAAAATTCTACTGGAGATAAATCTAATGAATTACCAATTGAAATCGATTTTGATGTATATAATCCATATGAAACGATAAGCTGGGTGATATTTTGAGCAATTCCACCAGATTGAAATATTCCACCAAAGTTACCTGATTTTCTGGATTGTTCAAAAGCAAAATAGAGACCTCCTTTTGGATTGTATACACCGATACAGTTAGGTCCTATAATTCGGATGTTATATTTTCGAGCAACTTGTATTGTTTGGTTTTCCAGCGTCTCGTTTCCTACCTCGCGGAAACCGGAAGAAAAAATTGTGCAAAAAGGGACTTTTTTCTGACCGATCTCCTCCAATAATTTAGGAACCAGACGTGAAGGGACAGCTAATATGACGTAATCAATGGGTTCTGAAATCTCTAAAATAGAGTTATAAACTTTACGACCTAAGAGCTCTTTTCCAGCTAATCGAGGATTAAATAAATACATCGGTCCTCGGAACTTATCTTTCATTGCCCGGACGAAAAAGCCTCCACCTGCAGGATCCCAGCTTGCTCCAATAATTCCAATAGATCTTGGAAAGAATAATCTATTAAAATCGATTTTTGATTCTTTTAATGTAGACATGAAGAAAATAACTTAATTCGGTTTAAAAGATTAATGAATAAAATAGAACTTGACTAAAATATTTTATTATGGGTTAATGGGGAAACTATCTTTCTTGAAAAATTATCAAGTGACTCTTCCTAGTAATTCATTGGCCATTGAAATATCATCAATAATAATTCCATCGACCCCAAGTTCCATTAAACGCTCCATAACATCCTTATCGTTTACTGTCCAAACATTGACTTTAAGATCGTTATCATGAGCAAAATCCACGATTTCTTTATCAGCTATATTATAATGTGGATGAATTGCGTAAAATTTTTTATCAACTGCTTTTAAAATTTTTCTTTTAATTTGGCGAACTCGCACAAGTTCTGCGGGTAACAAAAAACCTAGCTTTATTTTAGGCTCTAGATTTTTCAACTTCACTAACTCGTCAAATGCAAAACAGCTAACAATTGAAGAATTTACAAGATTTTCTTCTTTCAAAAGTGTAATCAACTTCTCAAGTAGACCACTCGATTTAATTTCTATTTGCAAACCCACTTTCCCTTTTGCAACTTTAATTAATTCTAATAAAGTAGGGATTTTTTCGCCTTCGCCAGCATCCAATTTTTTAATTTCTTCCAAAGTCATTTCTTTAATCAATCCTTGGACACCTGTAGTGCTTAAAGTATCTGGATCGTGAATTATGACAATTTCGCCATCTTTAGTTTTATGTATATCAAATTCTACCAAATCAGCTTTTAATTCAATTGCTTTCTTAAAAGCCATTAATGTGTTTCCAGGGGCGATCGCGCTTGCGCCCTTATGTCCAATTATTAAAATATCTTTTTTTTTTAATATCATTAATAAAATCACTTCAAACATTTAAGATTAGAATTTAAGAAAATGATTTTAAGATTTCTTTCGTACGGGAAATATCATTAGTAATTATGCCGTCAACGCCTAGTCTTATAAGCTTCTTAATAAATACCTTAGAATCAACCGTCCACGGAAAAACCTTTATGTTATTAGCGTGAGCAAAATCTACAAACTGCCGATCTACCATCATTACTAAAGGATTAATCGCGTAAAGGTTATTATCTATACAATACTGAATCATTTCTTTTTTTTTATCCCAATCAATCTTTATAGTACCTGGAGTTGGTTCTAGTGAAGCTAATTTTAGGGATGGCTCAATCTTTTGAATTTTTAATAGCTCTTCGTGTAAAAAGGAACTCACCAATGTGGTGTCTATAATATCATATTCTCTAAAAATATGAATAACTTTTTCTGCAATTCCTTCTACTTTAATTTCGCAATTTAAACCAATCTTATTTTTTGTCAGTTCAACTAATTCTTGCAAAATTGGAATTTTTTCACCCTCTCCAAAGTTCAATTTTCTCAATTCGTTCAGCGTCATATCTTTTATTAATCCATCTTTACCAGTTATTCTTTTTATGTCTTCGTTATGTGTAACTACTAGATTTCCATCTCGTGTTTCTTGGACATCAAACTCCACATAATCGGCTTTTAATTCAATAGCTTTTTGAAACGCCTTTAGAGTATTTTCGGGTGAATCCGAGCTTGCACCACGATGTCCTACTATTAGAATTTTATTTTTGTTTTCAATCATCTTATAAATCTCACTTAAAACTTGTTATTGCTAAAGAAATTTAATATTACTTTTTAATTAAATTTTTATTTTAGAAAATTAAAAACTATTAACTCAGAAAAATATGACTTCTTATAATTTATACTTTCACAACAAATTTCTCATAACCAAATTATTAGTTATACAATAAGACTGGAAAAGAAAAATTTAAATACTCAAATACGACAACAAGTATTGGTCGCCATTAAATTTATAAATATGGAATATTTTTATAATTAATTGATAGAAGATTATTGTATAATACTAACAAATAATAGAAAGCGTAAAATTTATAAAGATAAAAATTTGGTGGTCAACGAAACTATGAG
>JAUWHC010000284.1 GCA_030606095.1 Promethearchaeota archaeon
TCATATTTTTTTTTTTTAATTCAAGATAAACCTTATTATTTTTGATGTTTTAATTTTATTTAATTAATTATTATTTTTGTGATAATTGAGTAATGTCATCTCGACAAAGTCAATCAAGGCGTAAGAAGAGAAGAAGTGGAACTGCTCCAATGCCTTTAGGTGGAGCGGGTTTAATGAGATTTTTTGAAGATAGTTCAATAGGAATTAAAATAAGTCCAATAACGACTATTGTTTTTGCCGTTGCTTTAATTGCAATGATAATGTTAGCTCATTTACGTATTTTTGAATGGTTATTTTAATTTTTTATAAAAAAAAATTAAAACTTTTCTAAAAAATTATTTGTTTTAATTATGAATATTTCAGATTTCCAAGATTTAATAAAGAAGCTCTATTATCAAAAGGACTTAAAGAGAGGGCTTAAAAGTACATTTATCTGGTTGATAGAAGAAATTGGGGAGCTAGCTACGTTATTAAATTCCCAAAATAAAGATAAAGAAAAAGTTTCAGACGAATTAGCTGATATTATCGCATGGACTGTTTCCATCGCAAATTTATTAGAAATTGATATGGAAAAAGCATTATTTAGCAAATATCCAAATAAATGCAAAAAATGCAACTCTTCCCCTTGTAAATGTGGAAAATGATTAAGTTAATATTATTTTAAGAAATAATTCAACTAAATACTTATTTAAAGTGAAGCTGGAAAAGTGAAACTTGAAAGAAAAAATTTATCTTTTATCCATAAAAAGGCATTTATCCACGAAACGGCATTTATTGATGATTTTACAGCAATTGGAAAAGGAGTTAAAATAGAAAGTGATGTTTATATTTCCAAGGGAGTTAAAATTTATGGAAATGCGTTGATTCGCTCAGAGACTTATATAGGCGAAAATTGTATAATTGGACATCTGCAGAGAGCGGATTTAATAGCTATTATAAAAAACAAGAAAGAAATTACAGATTTTGAGAGTCCATTAATTTCAATAGGAAAGGAATGCACCATCAGAGCAGGCTCTATAATATATTCTGAAGTAATCATCGGGGACAAATGCCAGACGGGACATAATGTTATGATTAGAGAAAAAACATCCATAGGAAACAGCACTTTAATAGGTACTAACACGATTATCGATGGAAATGTAGTTATAGGAAACAATGTAAGTATTCAAACAGGAGTTTACATTCCTTTATACTCTAAAATTGGAAACAACGTTTTTATGGGTCCGTATAGCAAACTAACAAATGACAAATATATGATGCGTAAAGAATTTGATTTAAATGGACCTAAAATTGAAGATTACGTTTCTTTAGGGGCAAACTCAGTAATTATGCCCGGAATTACTTTAAAAAGGGGAACGCTTGTTGGAGCAGGATCTGTAGTTACAAAAAATACTGAAGAAAACGATATTGTTGTAGGAAACCCAGCAAAGTTATTAAAAAAAATTCCTAAAGATTGGAAATAGAAAATTGGCAGTTCCAATTTAATGAAATTATTCAAAAATTGAGCTTAAGATGAGTTTATTAAACAAAAAAATTTGGATTGATATAGAAGAACCAAAAACGGGAATTATGTTTAATCGTCTTCTAAAAAAATTTCAGAAGGAAGGTGCAGAACTTTTAATTACTGCTCGAGATTACGATTCTACTTTTCAAATTTTGGACGACTTACATGTTAAGTATCAGAAAGTTGGGAAGCATGGAGGTGAAAAATTGGAAGATAAATTAAAAACTTACATCGATCGCTTATCTAAACTATACCCATATGTTATAAAATTTGCTCCCGACTATTTTGTAACTTTTTCTTCTGTGGAAGGTACTAGAATATCTTACGGTTTGAACATACCCTCAATAGGTTATAACGATGAGCCTCGAAATGTTCCGGTGTGTAAACAAATATTTCCATATTTAGATCACATAATTACTCCGATGTGTGTTCCGGAAGAATGGTATATCCATCTCCACGCCAATCCAGAGCAATTAATCAGATATAATGGTATCGATGAGATAGCTTGGCTTTCAGAATACGAACCTAATCCCAATATACTTGAAAAAAACGAATTAGAAAAAGGAAAATTCGTAATTATTAGAAGTGAACCTTCTTTTGCTAGTTATTTTATTGGGAAACTAAAACCAGAAGAAACATTAATTAGTCAATTCTTTCCTGCAATATTTAATCAATTTCCAAATCTTAAATATTTTTTAATTGTAAGAACAGAAAAACAAGAACTATACCTTAAAAAAAAGTTGGAAAAATATATTGATAATTCCAACGTAATTATTACGCGGTTTATGCCGAATATGGTCGATTTGTGTTATTTCAGTGCCTTGGTAATCAGTGGTGGAGGTACGATCGTTCGTGAATCGAGTTTATTAAATGTTCCAAGCATTGAGTTTTTTCCCGGAGATACCGCCCCTCAGGAACATTTTTTAATAAAAAATGGTTTCCCTTTAGAGCATATAAAAGAATCTGAAAAAATTATTGGAAAGTCTATAGAAATTCTTTCTAAAAAACCTCATCACGACAGATTTAACGATTCATTTAAAAAAAAAATTATGCAATTTGAAAACCCAAACGAAATTTGCTTTAGAATTGTAAAGGAGAATTTAATAAAAGAGGTCTAATTAGTTAGAAATTTTTCATATTCTTCTTCTAATCTTTTACCAACCGCGTCCCAACTGTATTTTTTTATAAAAATTTGAGCGTCTTTTACTATTTCATTTCTCAATTCATTATCATTGAGGAGAATTTTTATTTTTTCAGCCAATTTTTTCGAATCTTTAGGAGGAACGAACAAAGCATGGTTCTTTAGTATCTCTCGATATACTGAAATTGAGGAACATATTACGGGCGTTCCACACGATATAGCTTCTAACGGAGTTAATCCAAATCCTTCGGAAGATGAAGAAAAAGTTATAAAAATATCTCCCATAGAATAATAAAAAGGGACTTCTTCTTCTGGAAGATATCCCATAAAATAAATGTCTTTGTTTTCATTTTTCCAATTATTGTACGCTTTTTCCATCAAATAATCTGGTCTACCTCCAATAACTAAATTAAGGTTTGGAATTTCGTTTTTAACCAGTCTATAAGCTTCAATTATGTTACCTACTCCTTTATAAGGAGCTATTCTTCCGATATACAATAAAACGGGGCCTTTAATGTTTAATTTTTCTTTCAATATTTGAGCTTCGATGGGGTAAGGATTGTATTTTTCCTCAATGCCATTGTAAATGGTGATAATTTTATTCTTATCAATTTTTGGAATAAAGTATTGAAATTCTTGCTTAACATAGTTAGAAACAGTAGTTATTAACGATGCTTTTTTTGAAACGTATTTTATCAATAATTTTTCTAAAGGAATTCTTGTAAGTTTTGTTTCAAAAGGAGTAAAATCGTGGATCGTGCAAATGAATCTTTTATGATTAGATAAAATAATTGGTAAAGCTGCTTTGGCACTATTAGCATGTACGATGTCGAAATTATTATTCCTTAAGAATTTAATTACTTTGGAACAAAAATTTGGAGCCCAAAAAAATCTTTTTCTAATTAAATCAAACTGAACGATATCCGGGTCGTCTAAATCTTTATTCCATTTACCAGTAATTAATTTTACATTGTGTCCTTGCTTTTTTAGATATTCAAAAATTGCTCTGATGACTTTTGCCTCCCCATCCGCGCTATCAGGAGAAACTGTTAATGATACTAAACAAATTTTTAGCTTTTTCATCTAAAATCAAGAATTTTTTTTTAAAGTTATTCTTTTTAAGTTAGTTGTTTAAATCCATCTTCAGTTATTAAAATCGTTTGTTCACTTTGAGCGACAAATTCTCCTTTTTGTTCCGCTAATACATAATGGACTTGTACTTTTCCTTGTTGAACTAGTTCTTGAAGTCCAAACATTACTCCCATTCTAAAATCTTTTGCTAACCATCTTTCTGCAAAAGGAAGCGTTTTGTAGTTCTTATTTATGTGCCCTAAAATTTGCTTAGATGTTTTTCTACGTAGGGGTACTCTTCCTGCATATGGGTTCAATTCGTAAATATAAGAATATTTGGTATTATGAACTGTTCCTTCCCCCGTCGTAGCAAATATTTCTATTGCAAAGACTTCACCTTCTTCCATTATATCACCACCTTGAGTACCTAACTCTGGCAATCTTTTTTTTCCATGAACAGTCCACCTTTCAATTTGATGTCCACCAAGTTCTTTTATCGGATTAAATTTAAACCCTTTTACGATATCTTCGATTTTTTTACCCAATTCTTTCGTGTTGATTTTAGGTTTAGCCATCATTTTTGCGGCTTCTAGAGCGACTTCGGTTGCTTGAATTATGTTTTCAAGAGATTTTTCATCGTTAAAACTTATGGTAAAAGCTGTGTCCACTATGTATCCGTCGA
>JAUWHC010000404.1 GCA_030606095.1 Promethearchaeota archaeon
AGTTTATACAATACTCCCTCTTCAAACGATTCTGAAACGACTACTAGTGATTTAAGATTTAAATTAGGGGCATCAAGTGGGACCATTAGCATTCTGAGTATTTTATCGTCAACATTTATTAAATGTGTTTTTCCGTCATTATATACTATCTCTTTTTTATTTTGAGCTAAATGGTAAAAGATTCGATAAGATTCATAAATTAGATTAATATCGAAATCATTAGATTTTGATTGTACAATTATACTATTATTATAATCTGTAATATAACAGATCGATTTCGAAAAATTCCTCACACTAGCGTCGAGAGTCTTTTTAAGAGAAAAAGTTTTCTCGGAAAATCTACTAAGAATTTCAGAAAAAGCATTATGGATACTATAAACATAATCTTCCTCTATACTTGTGAAATGAAGTGAATCTTTTACAGGTAAGTTGATGATACTCTGAATTTGGTATGTAAGTATTTTAACATTATTTCTTATAGCCTTTGGAATAAGATCGATTTTATGAAAAATAATCATCAATTTAGCTTTTTTATTAATTCTTCTGATAATTTTATGTACTTCTTTAATCTCATCAGCGATTTCCTGTGAATTATTTTGCCAGTTATTATAATCAAAAATATAAATAACGGCGTCTGCATTTCCAAAAGCCTTAATTTGTTCTGACACTTCTTTCAGCAGATTACCTAATTCTTGTCCTGAAGTATCAAAAACGCTTAACTCTAAATCCAGCCAAGAATAATTTGATGTTTCAATTCCTCGAGTTGGCTCGAGAGAATGGAGTAATAGCTCGTTGGGATCTTCTCCTTCGAATATAATCTTTTTTAAAGTAGATTTTCCTACACCCGCTCTTCCTAATAATAATAGTTTTCGCGCCATAAAAGATTATCCTGTTATTTTTTAGACTTTCATAAATTAAATAGGATGAATTTTGCTAATTAAGAAGTGACATTTTTTATATATAAATTTAAAGAAAAAATAGATTGACAAATATTCATTGATTAAAAGTTAATATCTATTCTTAAATAAATTCTATAATCAAAAAATTAATTATAGCAAATCCCAACTCTCGCGGAGCATTCATCAAATAACTTCCCTAATCGGACTTTTTTATTTGAATCATCAAATAGGATTTATTCGTTACAATCAACTGATTTTTGGAGATTGATTTTAATGAAAGCTTCTTCTTGTTTGTTTCTTTGCTCTGATTTTACCGATCTATTTACTTGAGACAAAAATTTCATCGCGTTATTTTTACCTTCGTTAATGTTTTCAATTAATTCTTCTTTGTTTAAAGCTCCAGAAATAATTAGCGCTGTTTGAAACGATTGATCTGGTTTTAAAGTTTTAAACTCAATTTGCAAAGCCGATAAGATTTCTCCAGCCTCTCCGTGTAAAGTATTTGACAGATTTAACCTTTCGTTATTTATTTTAAAGTCTTTTGTTAAACAAGTTTCGTAATTCGTCGATTTTGATATAGGAGAAAAGCCAGCATATAAACTTGTATGATCGTATTGGTAAAGTATATCGTTTTCTTCGTCATAACCCGATAAGTCGTTATCGAAACCTTCTAATCCGTTGATGTCAAAGTCAAACACAAAGTACATTGAGAAGTCAATTAAGCTGAAATCGGAAATATTCTTTAATGTGAAAAATGTGTTGACATAAGGAACTTTTGGACGATTAAAAACGTCAATATATAAGCGAATCGAAGAATTTTCTTTTTTAAATTTAATCGGTTGAATTTTCTTTTCTCTCATTAATATTTTTAAGTATTCTTTTATGTCAAAATCCAGCGTTATACGGTCGATCACAGTTCCAGTCCGGCTGTTTACCATTTTATAGATCGGCGTTGGCTCAATATTTTTCAACACAACAGGAATAGTACCTACTTTTTTACCTATCAATTTAAAACTGAACCATGGCCCTGCAAACTGCTGTTCTGTCAAAAAGAGCAAATGCTTTCCCTGGTATGTCAATTCTTTTATCGAAAATCCCATTAAATAGCCTGATTGATTTCAAGTAGCCAAAATATCGTTGAATAAAACCTTTAATACTATTTTTTTATAACCTCCTTTATTTATTTCTATACTAATATTTAACAAACTCGATGCTAATCTTACAATAATAAGAATATATGTGAAAATTAAAAAAGTTTCTAGTGATTAATCTACGCTTTTTCAATAAATCTGTAGGCAATATAAAGAAAAGCCTCGTTGACATTTTCTCCTGTTCGGGCAGAAGTCAAAATGTGGTGAAAACCTAGTTGTTTAGCAACAACCTTTATTTCTTCTTCGCTAATTACTATCTCTTCTTGTAAATCCGATTTATTTCCAACTATCACGACGGGTATATTTCTCGATACAGACGTTTTGATGTCTTTATACCATTTCTTAACGCTTTCTAGATTGTTTGGACGGGTTCTGTCAATCACAATAAAAGCCGCACTTGCTCCTTCGTAAAATCTTTGTCTATAAGGTGCCATTGAGCCTATTTGACCCCCAATATCCCATAGGACGAAATTAATGCTTGTATCTTCGTTCATTACAACGGATTTTTTAGAGATCTCAACTCCAATAGTAGCGATATATTTTTCATTGAATACGTTATCGACAAATCTCTTAATTAAAGAGGTTTTCCCTGTTCCATAATCGCCATTTAGAATGAGTTTTGCCGTAAATTGCCCCTTCGGTAGTTTACCCTCTCTTCTTTTTGATAAAACCCGAATAATTTCGGGTATATCTGTAGACACATTATCGAAACCATCGAGAATCAGTTCTACTTTACCGGCAATATATTCCGAATAAATTCTTAGTTCTGTATTTGAAGTAGTTGGATCAGCGATCGTAGTTAATATACAATGTGGTCCCATGGAACAATACGCAAATTTTTTGTCTTGCATTGAGGTAATATTAAAAAAATTACTCT
>JAUWHC010000252.1 GCA_030606095.1 Promethearchaeota archaeon
CCTAAACATCCAGTGTATAATCCAAAATGAGATAAGTATTCGTTTAATTTTCCCCAAGAGATTCCTGCCTCAACGGTTACAATAAGATTTTCTTGATCTAAATTATCTATATTATTCATACGTTTTAAATCCAAGACAATGCCGCCATCTCCTATTGGTTTACTACCGCCAAATTCACAATCACCACCGCCACGAGGGGTAACGGGGACATTTTCCTCGTTTGCAACTTTCAAAATTTCAGAAATTTCTTTTGCATCTTTCGGTCTAATTACGATGTCAGGGACTCCTTGCAATACAGGGTCTACATTCCTCGAATAGGCGTGTCTTACATAAATACTATTAGAGATGTATTTCTCCCTAACAATATTTTCTAATTTTTGAAACAATTCTGACAAGTTTTAAACCTTAATTTTATAGATTAAAATAATATATATTAAAGCTTCAACTACTTAAATGTAATTCAATTTACTATAATTTTCTACATCATAAGATTGGTTTTAAAGTATTGAAACTAGGAAAAAAGTATTTAGCTATAGTTTTAACTGTTATTGTTTTAATTATTCCTATTTTTTTGGGGGTTTACGCCGATTTTCTCACCATAAGCGAAATTAACTTTGAGATTTTGTTATTATTATTGATAGGGTTTGTACTTCTTTTAGTTTTAGGAAAAGTGATGGAATTATTTTTGTATGGTAAAAAAAGTAGAGATAAAATGAAACAACACGATGTTATCAGGGCATTATTGAACGAAGAAGGTAAAATAGTTTTACTCGTCTTTTTTCCGTTGACTATAATAATGGAGGAATTAATCTTTCGCTATTATCTTATAGGGTTTTTATTAAACAATCTAAACTTAGAATTAATTTCAACAATTATGATTTCGAGTTTAATTTTTTCGCTATATCACATTCATACATGGTTTGGATTTAAAGACTTAAAAATCCTGATTTCTTACATTATATTTTCATTTCTTTTAGGAATCTATAACGCTTATCTCCTTTTTACATTAGGCATATTTGCGTGTATTATAGTTCATTTTAGCTTGGTCTTTATAACATATTATAACTTATACAAAAAACTTTCTTAAATATGCTCTTATTATTTTAATATAAACAATTTGTTTATTTTAAGTTGAAATTATGAATTTATATTTCCGCGTATTAACAGCTGAAGACCTTCCAGCAATATTAGATATCAGTAAAGACATATGGGAAGGTGACGATTACGTTCCTAACGTCATAAAGAGATGGCTACGAGAAAAAAATAGTATGGCATATGGTGCTTTTCTTGATGAGAGTAAAAAAGAATTAATTGGATTTGGCAGGGTAAAAATATTTCCAAATAGAGTAGCTTGGTTAGAAGGCGGTCGAGTGAAGATTTCTCACCAAAATCAAGGAATTGGACGCGATTTAATGAAATACGCAATAGATTATGCGATTCAAGTAGGGGCGAAGATCGCTCAATACGATACTTCCTCAAGGAATTTTGGATCGTTAGCGTTAGCCAAATATTTTGGATTTAGTGAGAAAAAAAGAATGGAAGTTTTATTTTGTAAGGCGAATGATGTAAAATTAACTAATAAACCCATTCCAAGTGTGAACCGCATAAATTTAAAAGAAGCAAAAGAAATTTATAAAAAAATTGATGTTGGTCCAGGAGACGAAGTGTGCATAGGATGGTCTTATGTTCAAATCCAATATCTTTCAGAAAAAAATTCTTCCTGGATAAAAAAAGATAACGCAATTATGCAATTGATTAGAATAACAAGTTCTCCCGTTCAAGAAGGTCCTGATGAGAACTCTCTATGGATGATTACATATGGAGATGATAACGCTGCTTTTAATTTAATTCAATTCGCAATCTCAAACGAAACTAAAAATCAAAAGATTGAAGAATTCGATATATTTTGTAGTCTTGAAGTTGCTAAAATGATTCAAGAAATTGGTTTTTCTTACTGGGAAGACGAACCTATTGGAGTAGTTCTTGTTGAAAAAGAGCTAACGTAAGATTTAATCTCTCTAAGGAAAATAATTAAAAATAAAAAAATAGAAATGCATTTCAAATTTTTTACATCTTAATATTTTTAATAACATCTTTTACAATTTCGATTGGCATAAACGATTTTTTGTTAATTTCTTCTGGAGACATTCCTTGTTGATGAAGTCGAATTATAACAGTTGACATAGGTTCCCCAAATTCAACAATATGGTTATCGGGATCGTAGACTCTAAAAGATCTCTGCCCCCAAGGGGCTTCTACAATCGGATGCATTATTTCAACGCCTTCGTTTTTTAATTTATTATTAAGCTCCTCTAAATTAGAACTTTCAAAGTAAATCTCTGAATTATTACCTCCAACTTTTATCTCTTTTGCTTTCTCTGAGAAAATGATATTTAACGCGTATTCTTCCTCCCAAATAGCTAATTTCCCTTCAAAAGCAACATTTACTCCAAAATCCATAGTTATTTTTTGACCTAGGAGATTTGAATAAAAATTTTTCGATTTTTCAACATCCTTGACAAAAAAAACAGCACCTTCAAATTTTGGGCTTGTATTTTCTATTCCTTTCTTCTTCGACATTATTTCTACCTTTCTTTTTTAAGGTGAAACAATGAATTTAAATCAAGTTATAAAAACTACCCCTCTTTTGATTTATTACTTTTTTATATAGATAGGATTATATTATAAAATATAATTGGTCATATGTCCAAAATGATCATATTTAAATATGATATAATTCTATATTTTATATATGATCAAATTGGTCATATTGTTAAGAAATATTATATTCGATTTGTAAAGGTTGTTTAAAAAATGTTTAATAGAGATATAGATCAATTTAGGTTTCCAGAAGATCATCCTAAAAACATGGCACCTGGACCACATACACCATTTGATTATCCTCCTAGACCACAACATAGAGGACCACCTCCATTTGGACCACCACACCCACCACCTCCGTTTAGTAGAGAGGCCGTTCAAGACATTAAAACGCTTATCATTTTAACTATTATTTCTGAATATCAAGATGGTATTACGGGTTATCAATTACAGGAGAAATATAGTTTTCCAAGAGGTACTTTATTACGAAACTTAAATTTTTTAGAAGTTAATAGTTATGTAAAGATTAAAGAAGGTATTGTAAAAGGGCGAGCTCAAAAATTTTACACAATATCACAATTGGGGCGAGACTATTTAGAGCACTTAAAGATGAAATGGGCATCAGAGTTTGCCAGAATGTCAGATATGGCACCCCCAGAGCGATTTTTAGGAGAAGAATTGAAAGTTATGTTAAAAGAGCATATTAAAGATTTTACGACTAAGGATAGTACTGAAGACTTTTTCCGAGGTATTAAGTCTTGGGTAAATTCAACTTTAAATAGAATCGAAAGTAGGAGAGAAAGCCTTTTAATTGTGAAATCAGAATTAAATAAAGTTATTAAGAAAATAAGCAAAATGGAAGAGTTAGGCATTAATTTTTTAAAGAAGTTAATAGATCAATTTATTCAAAATATTCATGCATCTCAAGAAGGTAAAGATCAAAATGTCTAAGATTATGAACCTAATACCGTTTTATGGGCTTATATACAAGTAAATCTTTTATGGAGGTAAACATTTTGATTGATTTCATTATGAATATTATTATTAAATTTGGATTGAATTTTGTTATTTGGTATCTTGGTGGTTTATTAGTATTAAAGAAAGGAGTGAAGACAAATTATACAAGAAAAATCAATCATTTTTCCCTTTTGTTTATTCCATTTTTATTAGATATGATTCGTATACCTAGCGGATCTTCTAACGGGAATGGAAATGGCCCCGATTTATTCATATTCATAATAAATTTGTTATCTGGCTTATCTTACTTTATTTTTTTTATTAAGCCTATTCGCAAACGAGTAAATATGATTAATACGGCATTTCTAAGCATAGACAGACCTGAAGATCGCCCCTATACTCTTTTATGGATTACAACTCAAACAGCTGCTAATTTTTTTGTTACAATACCTCTCTCTGCTTATTTAATGTCGATTAATAGAATGGAACTAATCTTTATTATAATCTTAATTAATGGAATCGGAGACGGATTAGCAGAACCAGTTGGAATCCGTTTTGGTAAACATAAATACAAAACTTATGCTTTGTTTACAAAGAAAAAGTACGAACGAAGCGTCGAAGGGAGCGCTTGCGTCTTCATCACGGCGTTAATAACAATCATTGTATTTGGACCTTCCTTTAGCCCTATTCAATTTATAATAGCATTAATAACAATTCCAATTCTAATGACTTTGGCAGAGGCATTTGCTCCACATAGTTGGGATAACCCATTTCTATTTTTAGTTGGTGAAATCCTATTATTTCTTATTTTACAATTTGTAATTTAACAAAATTTTGATCATCATCAGATATTGTCCACTAACAGTTACAATAGTTAATTTCGTGAAAATTTATTAGATAAATAAATTAAAAAAAAATTGAATTTAGATATTAAATTCTTCTAGATAATCATTAGCCTTTTACTTTTTTAACCAATTGAACACCTATCGGGATAAAATCTTTGGTATCCATTGCTGGCTCAATTTTAAAGAATTTAAAAAATCCAGGTTTAGCAATTCTCCATGCGTAAACATTTTTCATTAGAGCCTCAACGCTATCTGCTTCTGAAACTGAAATACCCCACATTCCAGGAGTCGTATACCATGCAAGAGTTTCAACTCCTTCAGCGGGATATAATTTTCTTTTCATAAGGTCCATTCCGATCTCCCCT
>JAUWHC010000434.1 GCA_030606095.1 Promethearchaeota archaeon
GAAAATTTGAAACCTTTGAAGATTTAGGAACCTCAACCTTGAAATAATTCTCAACGATTTCAAAAAGAAAATCGAGATATGATAATTGGATTTTTATATTGTGAATTCTAGATAAATCTTCAATTAATTTTGTCGAATAAATCTTCTCTTTCTTTTTTAAACCTTTAACTATGTCTACTATCGTTTCAGATAGTTCGTAAGTTTTTTGCAGTCCATTTTGTAGATATAATAAACTGGGGATTGGCTCATATTCCTCTAAGAAATTCTGAACTAAGGTTCTTTCTACGCCTATTTTTTTTACATCAATAATACCATCGTCGTCCTTTATAACATCCTTACGGTTAAAGACAATATAATCATTATAACTTTCGTTATTATATTGATCTTCTGAAATGATAACAAGCTCAGTTTCATAAGAATTTATTGTTATATAATCAAAAAACCTTCGAACATCATCAAACATAAATTGCTGATCAGAAATTAAAACGATCTTTCTCTTATGTAATATAGCTCTAATTATATAAGCAATTAAAGAAGCAGACAAATTAAGTTTGATTAAACTTACATTAATTGAATCAAGTTGAGCGGAGTCCTTCGGGTCTATACTTTTTTTGGGAATTATGTCAGGAAGTTCTAATTGAAAATCTGTTATAAATGTGTCTCTCACTATGAAGTTCCTATCTATGTAAGCAACGAAAGAATGCTCGCAAATAAATCCTTCCGACACATTTACTGCAAACACCCCTCTTTTCGCTTTTTCTACATCGACCTCAGAAACTTCAATAAAACCTATACTCGCACATGAGGGGCAACGAACTTCTATTTTCTTCATATCCAAAAATCTTAATGATCTTAATATAATTTAAAGGTTCCGATCAACTATGAACTGTAATTAATTCTTAATTACTTTATTATTTAAATTTTAGCCGAGTTAGTAAATTATTATCGTTGATTTATATACAGTTTTGTATTTTCTCTTAAATTTTTTTAATATCTTTGAACTTTTGCGTATTTTTTCTCAATAAAATTAGCTATTAGTAAGGAAGTTATTGTGGCTAAATTCTCCGCAATTATAAATGCTATGATATTGTTTAAGAAAATATAACATATTCCATATGTACTAAAAAATAGAATAGTAAAAATAGGAAAAGTTATAGTTAAAGGTCTTACAATTGGAAAATACAAGATTTTTTGAATTTTCGAAAACTTTTGTAGCGATTTACTAAATTGAGTTTTTAATTTTTTCTTTCTTTCGACTTGAGCAAACGATTCAAAAATAATAATCACACCAAAAAATAAGGCTATTGTTGCTCCAATAGGGATTAGGATTACAACAAGATGATTACCTACGCCTAAAAAGTATTGAGCTACAAATATAAAAAATACCTGGAAAAGCCCACAGGCACCGAATAGCATAAAAGCAATCGGTATATATTCCTTAGATGACCAGCGAAATCTTATTGGCATTTTAATCTAATTCTTTTCTGTAATTTGGTGGGCCAAGGGAGGATTGAACTCCCGACCTTCCGCACGTCAAGCGGACGTCATACCACTAGACCATTGGCCCGTGTTTAATTTCAATATAAATAATACTAAACTTAGAGATATATATTTTATATTATTAAAAAATAAATATTTTATTAGTTTTCTTGTGAAATTATGTAATATTTAAATTTATATGAATAATTGTAGATTCAAGAATCAATTAAGGATTGATTTTCTTTTTTAACTCAAAAAGACTTCTTATGTTTAAATCAGCTAAATGATTAATTTTTCCATTAGGATTAAAATAGCAAGAATTTATGCTAATTTTACTAGCAGCCTGAATATCAATATCTCGATCACCAATCGCGAGTATGTTTTCTCTAGGAATTTTATATTTCTCAATCAGATAAAGAAATGATGTAGGGTTCGGTTTTTTGGGATATCCATGTTCACGAGTTATGATATCTTCAAAAAAATGTCTCATTTTGTAATATTTTAGAAGTTTATGTAATTTTATTTTTCCTCGATGAGTAACAATAAAATTTTTTCCTCCTTTATTTCTAATAAATTTAAGAATTTCTATCGCACCAGGAAAAGGTGGCTCTTCACTTTCTTTAGTATTTGAATATTCACGAACAAATTCTTGTAGAAGTTTTTCTCTATCAATATTTAACTCTTTTGATATTTGATTAAAACAAGAATAAAGACTATCTTGACACAATTCTTTGACATTGTTAAAATTTAAATCTTTATTATAGAACTTTTTTATCAGATTTACTATTGTTAAGGCAATGGCGGGATACGTATTAAATAAAGTTCCGTCAAAATCCCAAATAAAATATTCTAGATTTTTCATCCTAATTAAATATCCAAGTTTAAATGAAATTTGACAATATTAAAAAAAAATAAATAAAGAATTATTTTATGGTTTTTTTTCTCTTAGAGCTCTAACCATTGGTACATCCTTTCCTGATAATATTTCCAACAATGCACCTCCACCAGTAGAAATAAATGAAACATCCTTTGCATACCCAGACATTTCTGCTGCAGTTCCCATTTCGCC
>JAUWHC010000060.1 GCA_030606095.1 Promethearchaeota archaeon
GTAGAAAAAGCTGAAAGCCAATTAGAAGAAATTAATGCAAAAATAATAATTTCTGATGTTTCTGGAAACGTTATAGTTCATAACGTTCAAGGTGTAAGCAGCGGTTTGACGCTTCGCGGAGATTTAAGGGATTTCATCGACGCATGTAATACGGTAAGAGAGAACATCTTTATGTCTGATTCGGCTCAATTTAAAGGGATGAACGAGGATGGAAAGGAAATTGAACTCCACATCTTTAAATACATTATCTCTGTACTCGTAATGAAAACAGGAGAGTTGGACAGAGAATCTCAAGATAAATTAAATATTTTGCTAAACGACATGAAACTGTTTGCAGATTTAATAATTTCGGCTCATTCTGATTAAACTTTCTTAAAAAAATTAAATTAATTTTTACTTCTATCTCTTTTTAGTATTCAACTCTTTGAGTAAATGTTTTCGAAAAATTTTTTGTATTTGCATTATTATGTTTTTTAATGGTATAAAATGTCCGAAAAAGTCGAAGATCGAATAAAAGAATTAGAGGAACGATTGGCTTCCACCAAGGTAAACAAGGCTACACAAAAAAGTATAAATTTCATTAAAGCACAACTAGCCAACCTCCGCGAGGACTTGATTCGTATCGCAAGTTCTAAGAAAGGCGGTGGTGGTGGCTTCGGTATTAAAAGAACAGGAGATGCCCAAGTGGCATTCATTGGATTTCCCTCAGTTGGAAAATCCTCTTTATTAAATTTGCTAACTGAAGGTAATACTCACTCTAAAGTTGCATCATATGATTTTACTACTGTTACAGCCATACCTGGTATGATGAATATCGAAGAAGCGAAAATTCAGCTTATTGATTTACCTGGAATAATTTTGGGTGCTGCTGCCGGTAAAGGGCGAGGAAAAGAAGTATTAGCAGCAGTACGCTCGGCAGAGTTAGTGTTAGTTATAGTATGTTTTCGTTCTGATGGAACGATTAATCTTTCTGATTTGAAAACTATTAGAATGGAGTTGAATAACGCAGGAATTCGGTTAAATACAAGACCACCTAAGATTGTAATTAAAGAGCGCACACGTGGAGGAATTCATTTTACTTACAAAGGCCACCAACTCATGGATGCTGATGAAGTTAAATCTCTAATGAACGAACTTAAAGTCAGGAACGCAGGAGTTTATTTCTCTGAACCAGATATTACACCCGATCAATTAATAGATTTCATATTTGGAAATCGTATCTACACAAGAGAGTTTGTTGTCATAAATAAATCAGATTTAATGAAAACTCCAATTTCCCCTGAAAAGATTACAGAAGCAATTGGTCACGAACATTGGGTTATGATCTCAGCTAAAAATAAAGAAAATATTAACACACTTAAGCATAATATCTTCATGGAGCTGAATTTAATACGAGTGTTTTTGAAACCACCAAGACAGGAAACTGATATGGATGAGCCAATAATTATTCACCGGGGCGATACACTAGAGAAACTCTGTCTTAAAATTCACAAACGATTCATAAGCGATTACCGGTACTCGTTAGTATGGGGTAAATCTGCTAAACACCCCGGTCAAAAATTTGATAACTTAGATCACGTAATTGAGGATGGCGACATAATTTCAATTTATCTGAAGCGATAGTAGGAATTTTCAAGGTTTGTATAATAAAATGGGATAGAAGTGAATTAAAAAAGATCATCATCAAGATCTTCGTTCCCTTCGGGGAATCGTCCGAATTCTTGCATAAATTATTGAAGTAATTCACTCTTAATATTAATTTATTTTTACTTTTATCTCTTTTTTGTGTAAATCAGAAGAGAAATATTTAAATTTTATTTCTTTATTACTCATTTAACCATATAAATTCAGATGCTGATATGGCAATAATCTATTACTTAGGAGATTTGCTGTCAGAAAAGATTGGGATATCAACTAGTGCATCAAGAGGGTTAATCAAATTATCCATAAAGGAAGAAATTGGTCCTTTTAAACAGATAAGTGATATAGGTTTAAAAGATTATCAAGATGTAATCAATAATTCTTTAAAACTAAGACTTCAAGACCTAAATATAAGTAACTTTGAAGAAATCGTTGATTTACTCTTAAAGGAATTGATAACCCATCAATCTTTAATCACAATGGAAAAAATATAAGGAGAAAAATAGGAAATGTTAATGCAATTAACCGTTGTTATAAATTATTCACTTCAAGTAGTCTGGATTGTTCTACAATTAATTGTAGCCACTTTTCTTTCATTTAAAACAATAAAAACTAAAAAATATAATCTTATACCACTGATTTTGTTTTTCTTAATTAGCAGCTTAAGAATTATATTTTTTCTTATCTTCCCGTCTTTTTTGATTATATTTTTAATTATGATCCAATTTCCAAATATTTTACTTGTAATTTTTACCAAATTAACTTTCTTTAAGTATAAAAAAAGCCCATTTAAAGTGTTTCTCATTATCTTAATAATAGTTAGGTTTATAGATTTTATTATTAGATTAAATTTCCAAATATCTATTCCAATGACCTATATTTTACCCGAGTCGAATTTAATATATTATAATTATATTCTCTTTTCAATAGGAATTTCATATCTGTTATCACATTTTTGGCTAGGGATTGTAGCACTCAAGTATTATAGCACCATAAAGTCTGCAAATATTGAACCATGGATTAAAAAGAGATATCAGATAATTGGATTAGGATCTTTAGTATATGGTTTCAGTATCTTTCTTTATTATTTTATTCCATATGATGTAATTGGTGTTTTTAATTATCCGAACATAATTTATTCCTATTTGATACTATCGTTTACAATTTATTATTCATTATGCATGTATTTTGCTTGGATAATGCCTAAATGGTTAAAGAAACTTTTTAATAAAAAATTTCAAGGATTCCAAGAGAAAGAATATGAGGAAAATGAGTTGTTGGAATTAATTAAAAAAGAACTCAGCGAGAGAACCTCATAAAATAAAATTTCTAAGAACTTAATTTCAGCGCATATAGATTAATTTTCTTACAGAATTAATTTAATTTTTACTTTTATCACTTTTTTTAATAAGTAAAAAACTTATCCATAAAATAAGTTATAGAGCTCGTTATAAAGCTCAGCAAGTTTGGAAATACTATAAGGATCGTTTTGCGGCATAGAATTAGAGAGATAAGTGGCTAAACCTTGAGGATTATTAATCCATTCTAAAAATCCTTCCACTTCAGCTTTGAGATATGGATCGATCGTAGGATGTACTATACTACTACTCTTATCGATAAGTTCGTTTTCGTCGGAAATATCTACTTCAGTCTCAATAAATTTTGACTTTGATCCTTTTTTCATCATAGCTGCTGTTCTCGCAACTGCGGGATACGCTAGGTGCATCCACCCTTTTGCTTTAGGTCTGATATGAGCTATGAGATATATGTCACTACCGAGGATTGATGCTCCAACTAAGTGTCCCTTTTTCTTTCTATTAGTTGCTATAAATCTTTCGGGTGACATTTGAAGCACTGAATATCTGATACCGCTCATACTCACAAATTGGGCAGTACCACTACCCCAACTAGCTAAGACTGCTTTAATATCTTTCGACGCGCTCCAATTACTGGTGGAATAAATAACCTTTCCTTTGTTACCAACGACTACTACTTCGTTTGCGTCAGAATAATGTTTTTGCAAATTTTTAACAATAGACTTATAATTGACCATAATAGGATACCAATTTAAAATAACTATCTTTTTTTTATCAAGTTAATCCATTTATTGATTTTTTCTAATAATTCGAGTTTTTCTTTGGGGCTCAACCCTAAATTTGGCTCTGTGTGTTGATAGATATTGGCAAATTTACTCATTTCCCATAAAATATTTGAATGTAAGATCATACTTTTGATGTAATCTCGTGCGGTTTCAAGCGCCTTCCCTATAGATCTAACGTCGTAATCTTTATTTACGATATCCATTACGGTTAAAAGTATATCTAATGTGTTACTATTTGGCATGTTAGGGAGTGGTTTTAACTCAACAATAGGTCTCTTCATTGTTCTAATTTCAAATTGGTATTGCTCGTTCCTGTATTCCTTGAAAGATAATGTACTTTCATCAACTTCGTTAGGTTGATAAATCTTATTAGCTACTTGGACGACCGATTCTTCCAATTCGTCCTTTGTTTTTCTTCTAAATTGTTCTGGCCAATCGACGAATGAATTAATTTGGGGTTCAGCAGAGATAAGAATTGATTCTTTTAGTCTCTTTTTATTATCTTTTTCACTTTTTTGAAAGTTACTAGATAATATTTCTGATCTCAACAAAGCAGAAGCATTTCTGATTATTGAGAACAAATACATAGGATCGTATTCCATCAAAGAATATACCCTTTTCAATTTTAAAGTCGATTCTTGAATGTATTGTAACTCCCGCTGTGAGAAGTAGCTTTTTAAGTGGTTTTTAGCACCAATTTTAATTCCGTTTAATCCAGCTGTTGGGCTCGTATAATTTGCTTCCAGTTCATGATCCATTTCAGAAGAAATTAAAATTTGATTGTAGAAATCCCAATGCGTGCTTAAAAGCATGGGACCAGTTTTATCTATTTGGAAAGATTGGGGATTTTTCAAAGTTTCCATCAATTCCAAAAAGATATCTTTATACGGAATAAATAAATTTCTCATAAGAGTTCCTTGAATAAATGTACGCTTAGTTTCAGATTTATAGGACAAATCTATTGGTAACTTAAATAGCTTCTCACCAACGATTACATCGGGATCGTTTTCTAGTGTTATATTTTTTGATGTTGCTAAATGATCGTACACGAAGTCTGACAGGATTAAACCCGTTAATTGTCTATTGTCGGTAATATATCTTCCACTTTGAAGCTCAAATTTAGTATAATAATAACCTATGCCAAAAAGATAATATAAAGTTCCTCTTTCCGTTGAGACCGCACGTTCAGATCCCCCAAAAAATATAACGAGATCTTGGGTTATCTTCGATACTTTATGGTTAGCGTATTTACCTAAAGTTGGATACCCGAGTAAATTTCCCCAACTAGGTATTACAAAAAAGGTAAAATTATCCAATAAATTAACTTCTGTATTATTGTTAGACATATAAAATTACTTCTTATAATTTCTATAATTTTTAAATTATATTGGTTTTCTTACTAATTTGAATATCTATATTATAGGTATAAATCATTTCTATTAAAAATTAATAAACGCAAAATTCTTTAATCAAAATTAATGATAAATATTATCGAATTTTTAAATAAATAAACTCATCAAATTTTTGATTTTAATGAAACTTGGACTTGGCTCTATAGCCTTTATTTACGATAATATTAATCGTGGAAAATTTAAAAGTTCAAAAGAATTATTACTCAATGCAATTGAGAGAACTTTTAATTTCGCTGAAAGAAATAACATAAAAATCTGTGAATTAATCTTGGACCCTCCTGAAATCTTAGTTTCTGAAGAAAAACAATCGTTTATCGATTTATGTAATTCATTCCCTTCTATCAAAAAACAATTCCATGCGCCTTATGCTTATTTAAGCTTGTGCTCTCATAATCCATGGATTTTAAACGCTACAATAGAATGTTATATAAAGTCAGCTGAAGTAAGCAAGGCAATTGGAGCAGAAGTCTTTACTATACACCCAGGAAATGCGCAATTTTTACACCATTCCTATAATGGCGTTAATAATCGCCTTATAGACGCTGTTAATTTATTGCTAGAAAAAATAAAAAGCTTCCAATTATTTACTTCTTTAGAGAATATGCCGAAAATGACTGGTTTTTTTCTAAAACACGACGAAATTAATAAATTCTTTTCCGATATTAATCGAGGAGATATTTACTTAGCTTGGGATACAGGTCATACTGCGTCTTGTAACGATAATATTGAAGAGTTATGGAATAAATTACATAATCGCATTAAAAATATCCATTTAGTTGATTATTTTAAGAATGATTTAGATATTCATCCTACTCTGGGAAAAGGCTCAGTAGATTTTCAATTGGTATTTGAATTAGCAAAAAGATTTAATTATAAAGGCGCAATGATTATGGAACTACATAAAGTGGAAGATTTACCGGAAAGTATTGAATTTATCCAACGCTTCTTTTAGAAATTCTTGTATCTAGAATTTAAACTTATTTCTCACTTTTAATTAGGTATATAAATATCCTCAACGCAAATAATGGACTCCTATACTATTATTAAATACCAAAAAAATGTATTAATTAAACATATCAAAAAATGGATATAAAAATGTCAAATATGGATGTTAGAAAAGATTTCTACGAATTTGGGAAAAATATGCAAATTGTAGCAATTTGTACCGTTTTAAGTTTAGTAACTGGTGTGACGGGCATAATAGCGTTAATCTTTTTATTTATTGCTTTAGGAAATATTAAAAATGCAAATCTTATATTAAATAACGATTTATTAGAGGAATTTCGTTCGAAATATGTTAGGGCTTTCATTTTAAGAATATGTGGTATGATCATATTAATAGTAGGAGTTATAAACATAGTTTTCTTTATCTATATACCGTCTTATTACTATTATTATTTGATAAACATTATTATAAGCATAATTCTTCTTTTAACTGGTTTAACATTTGTAATAACCAGCGTGGTTGCTGAAATGAAAGCATGGGAAAACTTGAAGCAATTCTTTGAAGAAAATAGGAGTATGTTTCCAAGTAGCATTTCTCATGAATTGATTGATGGGTGTGATAAGTTAAAAACGGCTGCCTTATTGTTTGCGTTCGGATTTTTAATAATTACTGCAATAATTGGATTTATATATCAAGTTATAGGATATTTTAACTTAGCAAAATTGAATACTTTGATGTTATATGATGTTCCGAAAACATCACCGATACAAGTGAACTTACCGGTGTCTCGAGAAATTGGCATAAACGAAATAGCAAGCAATTTTTGCCCAAATTGTGGAACCAAACTATCCGGATTAGGAAAATTCTGTCCCTTATGCGGCTCGGATATTAGTTAATTCAAGAATAAAAATTATTTCTTTCTTTTTTGATTTTTTATATTTATTTGGTTATATACCATAAAGTTTGGGGAGATCCCCCAAAAAATATAACAAGATCTTGAGTTATCTTTGATACATTATGATTGTCATACTTATGTAATGTAGGATACCCTAGTAAATTTCCCCAGCTTGGTATCACAAAAAAGGTAAAATTATCCAAAATATTGGGTTTCATATTATCATTGGACATACAAAATACTTTTACAAATTTTTAATATTGTTATATTAAAATAATTTAAATATATTTATCCAAGAAAGAAATTTTTTACTTATTTCTCTGTAAAGATTTATAAACGAGAAAGAAGGATATACTTATAAAAACCCAATGAAATCTTTTTTAGGTACAATTCTTTACTGAAAGGTTAAAAAAATGACGAAAAAAAAATCCTTAATAATATATTTTATAATATTGCAATTCTTCTTCTGTGGGCTTTTATTAAGTACATTGAACCATAAAACAGCTACTTCTAGTACTTATGATTATTACGATCTTAAATCAAGTGCGGTGGATTTCTCTAATGCCACCGTAATTTCAGACGGATATAATGGTATTTACTGGAACCATGATCATAGTTACGACACCGCAATCGCTGTTGATAGTAACGACAGAGTTCACATAGTTTGGGCAGATGATACTGACGGCGCCTGGGGTACAGACACCGAGATAATGTATGCTACTTACACAACCGCAACAGGATGGTCCAATGTCACCGTAATTTCAGACGGTTATGATGATACTTACTGGAACCATGATCATAGTTACAAACCCGCAATCGCTGTTGATAGTAGCGATAGAGTTCATGTAGTTTGGGAAGATGATACTAACGGCGCCTGGGGTACAGATCGTGAGATAATGTATGCCAATTTCACAACCGCAACAGGATGGTCTAATGTCACCGTAATTTCAGACGGTTATGATGATACTTACTGGAACTTTGATGGTAGTTTCAATCCCGCAATTACTGTTGATAGTAGCGACAGAGTTCACGTAGTCTGGCACGATTATACTGCCGGCGCCTGGGGTACAGATCCAGAGATAATGTATACCAATTTCACGATCGCAACAGGATGGTCCAATGTCACCGTAATTTCAGACGGTTATGATGATACTTACTGGAACGAGGATGATTGTTACTATCCCGCAATTACTGTTGATAGTAGCGACAGAGTTCACGTAGTCTGGTACGATGATGCTGATGGTGTGTGGGGTACAGACGCCGAAATAATGTATGACAATTTCACAACCGCAACAGGATGGTCCAACGTCACCGTAATTTCAGACGGTTATGATGGTAGTTATTGGAACGATGAGTATAGTAACTTTCCCGCAATTACTGTTGATAGTAGCGACAGAGTTCATGTAGTCTGGTACGATGATACTAACGGCACCTGGGGTACAGATCGTGAGATAATGTATGTCAATTTCACAACCGCAATAGGATGGTCCAATGTCACCGTAATTTCAGACGGTTATAGTGGGGTTTACTGGAACGATGATTATAGTGAAATGCCTGCAATTACTATTGATAATAGCGACAAAATTCACGTAGTCTGGCACGATGATACTAACGGTACCTGGGGTACAGATCGTGAGATAATGTATGTAAATTTTGCTATGCCAACTCCTCCATTGAATCCATCCATACTTATAAATAATGGGGATGCGAATACTAATTCTGTCTTAGTGGGTCTCACGCTCTCGGCTGATGGAGCCGAAGAGATGTGCTTTAGAAATGGAACGACTGGTGCTTGGACCAGTTGGGAAGCGTATGCTACAGCAAAACAGCTATATTTAGAAGGCTCTATAAACAATACGGCATATTCGATTTACGTGAAATTTCGAAAAGGATCAGGAGAGACCACCCCCATCGGTGATAGCATTTTATATTTGACATTCCTCCCATTGAATCCATCCATAATTATAAATAATGGAGATGCGAGTACTAATTCTACCTTAGTGAGTCTCACGCTCTCGGCTGATGGTGCAACAGAGATGTGTTTTAGAAATGGAACGACCGGTTCTTGGTCCAGTTGGGAAGCGTATACTACAGCAAAACAGCTGTATTTAGAAGGCTCTATAAACAATACGGCATATTCGATTTACGCGAAATTTCGAAACGCGATAGGAGAGACCTCCCCAATCGGCGATAGCATTTTATATTTAATCGTGGAAGAAGAGATACCACCTGTGATTCCCGGATATCCTGTTGGATTAATTTTCATTTTATTACTTGGAGAAATAGGAGTAATTACGATTGTTAAAAAATCTAAGAGAATAATATTGATAAAATAATTTTAAAAAAAAGAGCGTGAAGTTGCTCATATTTTATTTTTTATTATGCTAATCGAAATAGGGTTTATATAGGTTTAATTATTTTTGTAGAATTCTTAGTATTATCGCTTTATACCGAGTGTTTTTTACACCTGGTTTCACAATAACATTCAAGTGAAAATAAATAAAAAAATTGTTTTTAATATTTTAAAGTTTGATAATTATTCTACCTAAAAAAAATTGACTTCCTAAAACTATATAAATATTATTATGTATTTTAGATCAAAGGACTGGTAAGAAGGTTAAAAATAATGGTAAATGTCGACATTAGGAACGAATTTTCGGAATTTGGAAAGAAGATGAAAATAGTTGCGATAATGACTGTATTAGCGATCATTCCATACCTTGGTATTATTTTAAGTTTTATAGGATTAATTTTTGCTTTTATGGCATTAAGTGATATACAGAACGCAAACTATAAATTAAAACAATCTTCGTTAGAGAATTACCGCTCGAAATATAGTATTGCGATTGTTTTTAGGATGATTAGCCTGGTTATATCTGGGGCCGGGTCTTTTTATTCTTTAGCTAATCCATTCAGTTACAGGATTTTGACTTCCATTATAACAATGATCATTAGCTTTATAATAAACATCATAGCGGGAGCTATTGAAATGGACGCTTGGCGTAGTTTAACAGATTTCTTTAACCAAAATCGCGTTTTATTCCCTAACTACATTGCGTCGGAGGCTTCAGAAGGAAGCGATAAATTAAGAAGTGCCGCTTTAATGTATGTTCTTTCGTTTTTAATAATAACAATTCTTATTGGATGGATTTTGCAAATAGTTGGATATTTCAAATTGGCAAAATTAGAAGAGATAATTCGT
>JAUWHC010000093.1 GCA_030606095.1 Promethearchaeota archaeon
CTATGATTTTGGTGATTACACAGGTAAAATATACATGTGCCAAGCATGTGGCACAAACTATCACGAAAACTGTCTTAACTTGCAGATTAATGAAGGGACTTGTAAAAATTGTGGTAAAATATTGCTTTGGTAAATTGTGAATTAAAATAAATTTCCATTCAGAAATATTTTATTCCATTACTTATTTTTCAATATGTATTCTAATTTAAGGTGATTTAAGATTATGATTCTAGAGCAAATTTATAATGCCGTAGATAATTTAGATAGAGAAAAAGTAATGAGCGTTATGAGAACTTTTATCAATATTGATACTACAGTCCCACCTGGAAAAGCATATCGCCAATATGTGGATGCTTTAATCCCCTTTTTCAGAAATTTAGGTTACTCCTTGGAAGAAGTTGTTGTGCCAGAGGAATTGGTAAAACTAATACCATATCCTTTAGAAGGACCTCGAATTAATCTTGTTGCTACAAAAAGTTTCGGACGAGATAAGGATGTTAGCTTTTATGGACACATGGATGTTGTACCAGCTCCGAATGATGGAGAAAAAAAGTGGCGCTTTCCACCATTTGAAGCAAATATGATAAAAAGTGGAAAGATATATGGTCGGGGAACTTCTGACATGAAAGGTGCTATGGTTTGTCTGATTTTAGCCCTCCAAATAATTGAAGAGCTAAAATTAACACCAAAATATAACATCAATGTAATGAATTATACTGACGAAGAAATCGGTGTATGGCCTGGAATACGTTATCTTGCAGAAAAGGGATACGTCAAAGGAACGGTGTTCTGTATGGAAGGTGTAATTAACCCCATAATTCCTATCGGGACAGCAGGTGCTTTAAATGTTATAGTCGAATCTTTCGGAAGAAGTTGCCATTCTGGAATGAACTTTCTAGGAATAAATGCGTTAGAAGAAACTATTCCAATCTTAGTAGAATTAATGAAATTAAAAAAAATCGTTGAAGCTCGCGAAAGTAAAAACATTCCGGGATTACCTAGATTTGGAACAGGCGAAAAACGAAATATGACCCCCATGTTCAACTTAGACATTATACATTCGGGAACAAAAACGAATATAGTACCGGATTTATGTACTTTAACTATTAACCGAAGAGTAATCCCTGACGAAAAACTCGAAGATGTTAAGAAAGAAATATCTGAAGCAATAAAAAGAGGAAAAGCAAAAAGCAAATTACTAGATGTTAAAACTACTTTTATTTACGATTACCCCCCTATGGTCGCAGATCCAAACGCTCCCGATATAACAAGGATGAAAAAAGTTATGATGGAGGTTCAAAAAGTGCCGGAAAATAAAATTCTAATAATCGGAATCGCTGGAAGTACTGATATGGGTTTTGTCTCTGAAATTCTAAAAACTAAAGATATTATCTTTCATGGAGTAGGAAATCCTGGCTCTAACGACCATGCAGTAAACGAAAATGTTAAATTAAAAGAAGTTCTAACTTACATAAAGGAACTCATTGTTTTTCTCTGCGTGGATTTGTAATCGATAACTCAACTTTCTTTTTATTCTTCTTATTTTTCTACAAAAATTTTAATCCGTTAGGATTGTATTACAATGATTTACACTGGTATATCTTGGCATATTTCGGTAATATGTACAAATTTTCGTGAAAGGTGTGTTTCACGATCTGAATTATTAAGATAAAACTGGTAAAAGTGGTTGGATACCGTTAAAAAATGTTAAAATAATTAAAAAAAATATAATTTAAAAATAAAAAAAAGTTTTCAAAAAAAACCTATGAAAAATTTATCGAATTTTAATCCTCAGTTATTTCAATACATTCTTCAGGGCATTGTGTTTCACATGCTCTGCAACCTACGCAATCGTCTCTATTGTCTTCGATTATATTTACTTTTCCACCCTCTGGTTCCGCAAAACACTCACTTGGGCAGACTTCATAACATGTTCCGCACCCAGTGCAACTATCCAAATTAATTACGATTCCAAATCCCATTTCCTTTACCTTTTTGTTGTTTTTGTTTCTTTTCGAAGTTTTTTTTTTCTAAATATAGATAAATTAATTATCTTTGATATTGAGAATTGCGTAAAAAATTTAAATTTCTTTCTTATTTTGGGAAATAGTCACTATTAATTACATGTAAAAAAAAATTATTGATTTTTTTGTCTTAAGTAAAATAGTATCGCATTAAGAATTCCACCAACAGCTCCACCATAAAAGCCTATTCCAAACCCCCATTCATATCCACCATATGTTATCGCAAAAGACACACCACCTATTATCGCAAAAACCAATGTTAATGCTGCTAAAATGATACCATATTTGGTTAAATCCATCGAAATGAATCTTTTTGGAAGTAAATCGTTTAAAGCTATAACTACTTGAATAATGAACAAAATTAGGATAAAAATCTGTGCTATTAAATCACCTATTGTATAATATTCACAACTTAAGCAAGAATATCTATATCCATAACCGGGATAATAAAAATTTCCGAAATCACCAATTGTTAACATCAAGATTCCAACGATACTAAGTATTAAAATTAATACTAAAAATGGATCAATATTTTTTTCTTCCGACATTTCTTTTCACTCTACAAAATTTTATTTTTAGTTTATTCTTAATTTATTTTAAATTTATTTATAATTATATTTTATAAAAAATTATTTCTGTTTCAAATAATTAATTCTTAATAAACTAGTGAGAGTAAAGTAGATGTAAGAATGGTTAATATTAAAGAACAATGGGACTTCCATTCCAGTGAGCCGATTCTTGGAATTGAAATAGGAGATGTCAATAATAACAGTAAAAATGAAATTATAGCATTCTCTAAATCGGGTAAAATCCTTATACTTTCTATGAAAGGTAAATTAATATCTGAATTAGAAATCGCAAAAGAATCTTCGATTTGGAATGGAAAGATATGCGACATAGATCATGATAATAAAAATGAAGTTATTTTCAGTGGTTTAGATGGTTTATTAAGAGTGTTTAAATGCAGTCCCTCCTATGAATTGAAACCTTTTTGGGCACATCAATTTGGTGCGTCTATTAGCGGATTCTTGTTTGAGGACATAAACAACGATAACATTGACGAAATTATCGCCTATTCGATAGATAAAAGCTTAAGAGTTTTAAACCCTATTAATGGTTCTTTAATTTGGGGGCAGATTTTTGAAGATGGAATAGGTGACGCTATAATTTATCGAGATTCTGCTGACTTTAGAACAAAGGAAGTAATTGCATGTGGAAACGATGGATCAATCAGAGTTTTTATGGGAAAGGATGGAGATTTAGTTTGGTTTAAGCGATTTGAAGATAAAATTCGTTGCCTTTCGATTTTCAAAACAAATGATAGAGAATTGATTGTTTGTGGAGGAGACGATAAAAAAATCCACTTAGTTGATAAACTTACTCAAGAAGAAATTAAATCAATTCAATTCGATGATTATGTCTGGAAATGTTTTTCGTTTCTTCATAAAGACGAAAATTATTTATTAGTAAGTACCTATTCGTTTGAATATTTTGATGAGTCTATTAATATCGAAGATATCGAATTCAGCTCAAAACTTATGTGTTTGAACCAAAAATTAGAAGATAAATGGGACATAGCAAATATAAATACTGAATGCTTGATTCAAATTAAAATAGGTTCGAATACTTATATTGTTTTAGGAACAACTAAGGGGAAATTGTTGATCATTGACGAAATTTCGGGCAATATTATTACTAAAATTCAAAAAAAATCGTGTTTAAACGACCTAAAATACGATTTGAACTCAAATATCTTAATTGCTTGTCACGATAACGGTTCAATATTCGCTTACTTTTTAGCGGAGTCTTAACTTTGATATTTGAATAAAAATTTTTTAAACGAATAACTATGTGTCGTATGTTTTTTCAGTGTTCGCTTGAACCCTTTCAAATTGATTTTAATATTTTAAAAAAATTTGTAACCTCCTGCCATTGGCATTATTTAAGGAAGTATAACCTTTTTGGGCACCATGGATTAGGTTGGGGCTTCGCTTATATCTCTGAAGATAACAACAAACTCGTAATAAAGCGAGATATAACTCAAATTTACCACGCGGACTGGAAAAACCTCACTAAGATTAAAACTCGTTTCCTTTTAGTTCACGCAAGAAAAACGCTCCCTTGGAAAAAGAACTTTAGAGATGTACATCCTATCGATATTGGTGAGAAGTATGTCATAACTCATAATGGAATTATAAAAGGCTTTCCAGATAAAAAACTAAAAAACCCAAGATTGGAAAAAATTTATAGTAATACTAACTTAGACACTCGAAAATATCTATGTGCTATTATTGACGAACTACAAGAAGGTAAAAGTTTAAAGAATACCTTGGAATCCATTTTTAGAGAGATTGAGATAGGTGCTGGCGCGAACGCATTTCTATTTAATTCACACACTTGCAATGTCATCACTAATCATAAAACTAATTTTAACGGCAGGCACCATACCTTATTTTTAAGTAATAAACAAAAAGAAATCCTTGTAGGCACAACTCCCTTAACTGATAATTCTAAAGAAATTCCTAATTACTCTTTAATTCAAATTGATTTAAATAACCTAAACATAAATGCGATGAAATTAGAGTTTTAGGTAAAAATATAAAAATTTAAATAAAAAAAAATAAAAAAAAGGTTAATTATATCCTTTCTACTCTCCAGATTCTTCTTCAGCAGCTAGCTCTTCTTCCAACTCTTCTAAAGGAACCGGTGCTGGAGTTGTGAGCATTGAATATCCTATCCATACAGCAATAATTGCTATTAATAATACCATAATCCAGAGTGGCAGAACAGCGAATAATCTCCAATCGAGCCAATCGATCTCAAATAATCGGAGGGCAACATCCCAATTTGGGTTTCCACAAAGAGTGCCAAACCATAAATCAAGGATACTTCCCATGGTATAAACTACCGCGATAAGGATACCAAGGAGCATGACGATTGCGCCAATTATCTTATCTTTTGCCATTTTCAATACCTTTGTTAATTTTAAATTTTTAGTATATTTTTTCAAGCATATTTTCTTTGCTTAATATTATTTTTAAAATTATATTAAATTAAAACCATTCGTTAAGAATCACTTGGTTTAATTGTGATGTTTCATAAATTGATAATATAAAGCTAAGAGAGATCGAAAAATCGCGATTTTAAAAGTGTAAAATTATGTCAAATAGCAACCAATATGTTCTAATTATTGGTTCGAGTAATATGGATTTAAACATTTACTCTCAACGGTTACCAGAACCTGGTGAAACTGTAACTGGGGGCACATTTAAGCAATTCCTGGGAGGAAAAGGCGCGAATCAAGCGGTAGCTTCTGTGAGATCTGGGTCTAATACTATTTTTATTGGTAAGGTCGGCATAGACTCTTACGGAGACCAAATGATTTCTCAATTAAACAACGAAGGCGTGGACATAGAACATATTATAAGGGATCCTTACGAATCGAGCGGAATCGCTTTTATAATGATAGACAAGAACGGAGAGAACATGATTAGTGTAGCACCCGGGGCAAATTTCAATTTAACACCAGAAGATGTTCGAATAAATTCCGAAGTCATTAAAAACGCTAACACTTTGATCGTTCAGATGGAAATTCCCATTGATTCAATTGCAGAAATTTTTAAAATAGCAATTCAAGGGAAGGCTGTAAAAATTCTTAATCCTGCGCCGTTAAAACCAATTAGTTTATCAATTTTGAGAAATATTGATGTAATAATCCCCAACGAAGGAGAACTACTACGATTACATTCGCTTCTAAATTTTAAAGAGTTAGTTGGCGAATCTAAAGGTAAAATTATTCAAGCTTCAAAAGATATTTCAAAATTAGGGGTTAAAATAATCGTAACTACATTAGGCAGTAAAGGATGTTTGATATATAACGCTTCAGAAGATAAGATTACTGAAATACCCGCTTTTAAGGTTAAACCCGTTGATACAGTAGGCGCTGGAGATTGCTTCAACGGAGTTTTAGCAAGCAAGTTAAATCAAGGGGAAGATTTAATCACTTCGGTAAAGTACGCAACATCGGCTGCTTCAATAGCAGTAACGAGGAAAGGAGCGCAAGAATCAATGCCATTTATTGATGAAATTGAAGCACGCTTCAAAAAATATAAAGATATCTATGGGATATAGACGATATAGGTGGTAAAAGATGTTAGAAGAGATAATTCAACCTGAGAAAGGCACAAATCTTAGAAAAAATGGGCAAGAAGAACTGACAATTCTGATAGATTCAAATGCTCTAAAAAAAATATTTCTTATAAATGGAACCACTTTTTTCACTCAAAATTTAAGCGCGTTTAATCTAGTTGTCAAACCAAACGATTATTACATGGTGATTAATAAAGGAGATAAGGAAATTAATGTAAAATATAGTATCGATATTTCTAATCATATAGTGATTTATGAACCTTATATATACGAGTCTTCTAAAAAAGTAAAATTTAACCCAATTCGGTTTAGTAAGAAATTTAATGTTCCAGATGGATACATCGACACTTTAACTAAGTGGTACAGTATTAAATTCACTTACCCTGATTATAATTTAATATTTATTAAACCGAAGATAGGAATCTCCATTCAAACTCATAAATTTAGAAGTGAAATGTGGAAAGTATTGAAAGGCAAACCAATAATAATTAACGGGAATAAAGTACATTATTTTGTTGAAAATGGAACAGAGTTTTTAAACGCAAAAATGACTTACCACTCCGTTATAAATCCAAATAACAATCCTGAACAATTTGTTTTAATAGAAGAAAAATGGAGTGGTGAATTCGACGAAGAAGATATAATAAGAGCGTTCAACCCCAATAATTATCATTCATGAAAGTAAGAATTTACTACTCATCCTATCCGATAAAATATGAGTTTTTGAGATGATATTGTTTTCCTTGGAGTTCACATTCCAACCTTTTAAATTTTGTGTTTTTAGTTCCTTAGTTTTCCTTAGTTTTTCTTAGTTTTTCTTAGTTTTTCTTAGTTTTAATAAAATTAAAATTTGATAGATAATTCATTATCATTACACGAAGTAATAAAAGTGTAAAAAAAAACATTATATTTTAAATGGAACAAGCAGATTGGTGGAAAAATGACTCCTAATGAAGAACCTAACGATGGAAAACAAAAAGAAACGAAAACAGAAGATGCTACAAAAGAGTCTTCTAAAGAATCTTCTAAAGAATCTGAAGAAGTAGAAGATACCAAAGAATTAGATCTAGCAAAAGAAAGAGATCGTCTTAAATTTCATTATCGTGGACACACATTAGACGCTTTAAAGCGAATGAATATGGATGAGTTTATTCAATTGCTACCAGCACGAGCACGAAGATCACTAAAAAGAGGACTACCTCCTAGACAGAGAAAGCTCCTTGAAAGATTAAGACGAGCATACAGAGCCAAAAAAAGAGGAAAGGATCTTCTTACGCGAACACATGTAAGAGATATGTTAATCTTCCCAGAAATGGTTGGCTTGAAAATAGGCGTTTATAACGGAAAACAATACGAAGTTGTTGATGTAAAACCTGAAATGATTGGACATTACTTAGGAGAGTTTTCACTCACTAGAAGGCGCGTTCAACATGGTTCTCCTGGAATTGGAGCTACACGTTCAAGTAAATATGTTCCTTTAAAGTAATAAATATAATAATAATATAATAAATAATTGAGATGATGCAAAATGCCTAACTGGGGTTATTCCTTTAGCGAAGAAAAATACGATGTAGATAGATTGGCTAAAGCTTCAGGGAGAGATTTACGGATAAAGCCAAAACCCTCAAGAGAAATCTGTGCCGTGATAAATGGTATGAAATTGGATCAAGCTAAAAGGTTTCTTGAAAAAGTTATTCAGTTAAAACAATCAGTGCCTTTCAGAAGACATAAAAAAAAACAAGCTCATAGAAAAGATTTAAAACAATTTAATTGGTATGCGGGTAGATATCCCCAAAAAGCTGCCGCAAGAATCTATGAAATTCTCACTTCCGTCGAATCCAACGCAGAGTATAAAGGCTTAGACATCGACCAATGCAGAATTATTCACGCTGCTACGCATAGGGGTCGAATCATAAAACGCTACATTGAACGCGCTCACGGTAGATCGACCGCAAAATTTAGGCATTTAAGTCACGTAGAAATTGTAATTTACGAATTTCCAAGTTAATGAAAATAAATTAAAAAAAAGTTAAATATTAAAGATAATGAC
>JAUWHC010000126.1 GCA_030606095.1 Promethearchaeota archaeon
CCTAAAAGTCTCGGAAACATTGTTTTTTTTAACTTTAATAGGATAGCTATGCCATTAAATAACGCTCCAAAAGCTAATCCTGCGAATACTATAATTGAAAAAGTAAAATGTAATCCTAACTCAGTAGTTCGGTCCTCGCTAAATAACCCTATCCCAAAAAATCCGACTGCACCTAAGAGAAGCGAAAACAAACCAAAAAACGCGTGTAAATCGATGTATACACAAAGAATTCTTTTAAAAATAGAATTATTTGAATTAAATATAATATTTTTTGTATCTGAAACTATTATTTTTGTTATGTAGAAAAAGACAGGTACAAGAAAGCAAGCAGTTACCATTGCTATAGCGTCTAAAATGAAAGGAGCGGGAGTATAACGAATTGACCCTAAATCACTAATGTAATTGTCAATTATATTATAACTTTCTGGACCAAAAAAAAACGCGATTAACACCCCAATAAGAAGTCCAGGTAAAAAAGTTAATAAACTTACATAAATACATATTTTAATTAATTTTTGATTCAAAAAACGGTTAAAAAGATGATTGATTTTCATATGTAATAAATTAATCTGACTCATTTACTTTTATAATTTGTATTTGTGTTTAAAATTATGTAAAAATAAAATAAAATAAAAATAAAAGAAAGCTTTCAATAAGCCTTTTTTAATTTTGAATATTTTCCTACTTTAAAGAAATTTCCAATCATTCCACCCATAATACCTAAAATTATTACAATAATAACCACGAAGTAAACGATGAAAATGATGTTTGTTGGATCAGCTGGTATAGCTGGAATATTACCCCCTGAAAACAAAGAAATCGGGAATATCTCTGGCTGGTTTATAAGTAATACAAATAAAGGAATATAAACTAAATTATAGATGACTCCAATTACCAAAAAGACTTGTTGTCCCGTGTAATTACTAACGCCAATTACAAGGCGAACTAGACTAAATAAACCACTTACAAAAATTAAAAATCCCATCATCTTAAGCCAATCTAGAAAAAATTGGTGCATTAATCCCGTAACCGCAAACGGTTGGATTATTAGAATTAAGCCAAAAATTATTCCTGCTAAGGTTCCAAATATTAGTTCTCCTATAGTGACCGGTTGGGTTTTATCGATTTCTCTTTTTAACTTAGCTTTTTCTAATTTTTGTTTTCGAAGAACTTTAGCCGCTGCTAACTTCTCTTTTTCTATGATTTTCATTTCAATTGTTTTCTCTTTTACACGATGTTTAATTGCTGCCATTTTTTCTTCTTGAAGTACTTTAGCTTCTTGTATTTTTTGTTTGGTATATATTTTCGATTCTTCTAATTGTTCTTCGTTAAAATTGAAAGGGAAAAGTATAGCCAAGCGTTTCGGAATCATTCCAAAATCTTCGGGTAAGAATCCTTCCATAGAAAAATAAACGAATACTATTGTAATTACAACTACAGAGATTAAGCATCCAATCCAGATTCCAGTTATCATCCCTCCTAATACTTCCCACCAAACCTTAAAAAAGAACTGAAAAACTGCGCCTAAAATATTAACAAAAAACACAACTCCAAAGAAAAAAAACAAAGTTCTTAAATAAAACTCGATGAGTTCTTGTGTAATGTAGAACCTTGGCGTACCCCGACGTTTATATAATTTTGCTATGCTTTCGGGAGTCCCCATTCGCATGATCGTTTCTTGTACATCTGCGTCAGTTAATGATTCCCCTCCAGAAATTGCTCTTGCTTCGTTATAAAGTTGCTGTTCTAAATCGTTTAATACATTCTTTAATTCTTCTTCTTTCCATTTCAACCATTCTGGAAGTTTCTGTTTAACTTGAGCAATGTAATTTTTAACAAGTTTATTCTCAGAATCACTCATATTGTCCACTTTATTATTTAATCACACTTTTATTAGATAATAATTCAATATTTTAATAATAACTAATGATAATATTCTATTAAAAAAAACGGAGACCAATTTTAAATATCACTTTGTATCAAGATGTAAGAACACATTGAATGTTAAAAATTAGGTCTATGACTACATAAAAACAAGATTAGATTAACAGAAAAATGGATAATAATTCAAGAAATTTCAAGGAAATAACTAAAAGGCGAAAATTCGGCATACATTTAACTTCAGTTGAAATATTCCATAAATACATTTTTCCTGAAATTAAAGATCTATTAGAAAATTACTTATGGGTTGATCTTTACGCCGGTGAGGGTAATTTAATTTTACCAATTTTAAACGAGATCCCCTATGATAAGCGAGAAAGTTTTTTCAGAGGTCATATTTTTTTATTTGATGTTCAGAAAGAAATGGTTCAAAAGTGCATAATTAATGCTCAGGAATATGGAATTCCTAAGCAAATCGCAGAAAATAATATCAAAAAACGTGATAATCTTGAAAGCTTTCCTCAAATTTTAAAACGAAAAAAATTTCCTATTTTTCACATTACCAATCCACCATACCTATATTTAGGTTACATTAGGAAGCACTATGAAACCCAAAAGTTTCTTCAATATTTTAAAAAAGATAATAAGGGGTATCAAGATTTATATCAAATCGCTATGCTTAATGATTTACGTAACGATATTGAGAATTTAATTTATGTTATTCCTACTAACTTTTTATATGGCGCATCTGTTTCTAATAAATTTCGTTTAGACTTTTTAAAATATTATAATATTCTTAAAATGATAATTCTTGAAACAAAAATCTTTGAACATACAGGTTCAAATATTTGTATTAGCTTTTTCAAGAAGAAAAAAGTTCCGCAAGATGAGTTTCAGACGTTTACGGGGTTAAAGACCAAAAAACAAAATGATATTTTGAAGTTAGTTTACAATTTAAACCCAAAATATAAATACAGAGCAGGTTCCAAATTTGACGAATTTTTAGAGAGTTATAAAGCGATTAATCCATTAATAGTTAAGTATTATTTATTGAAAAAGGAAGTTTCGCAAAATAAAGGCAATTTTGAGATCGAAGTAATTGACGCGAACCAGTACAAAAACAATCAATATGTAAAATTAAATATTGAAGTAAATGAAAAGTTAAAGCGAATAATTGAATCAAATATTTTGTATGTTAGAACTGTAGACACAGGCTCCTATAATGGACGAGCAGGATTAGGGCAAGTAAACGAAGATTTCGATGTTTATGCGATTTATGTTTCACATAAAACCTATAGAACCCATCCGATCCAAATTTTCTTAGAGCCAATTATGTCCATAGAAGAGCAGTTTCTCTTAAGAGATTATTTTAATTTTATTTTAGAACAATTTAGACTCGAATTAGATAGCGAATTTTTAACAACCTATAAATACTCAAACGCAGAATATACGCGAAAATATCTGGGTTTAACTCAAACGAGAAAATTGATTGAAACATTCCCCTATGGAAAACTCACTTCAGAGAAAAATCAAGAGTTGAAATCCTTAATTACTAGTAAAGATTTTGAAAGAATTTTAGATTTTTTAAAAAGTATATAATTTATACAAGCTTATTAAATGCTAGCAAAAAGAAAAGCAATTAACCCCAGAAATGCTCCAATTTTTAACAGTAAACTAATCCTTTTAAAATCCTTTCTTTCCAATTTCGTAGTAAGCATTAGAATAATTGCGTAAAATACATCAATTAGACCAAAAACCATTAAAACAAAAAAAAGGATTGGATTTAGAATGTTTGTAAAAATAGGTAATATAAAAAATATTATTGCCGTAATTGAAAAAACTAAGGAGATATAGGTAGATTTTCTAATTCCAATCTTAATAGCTAAGGTTTTAACCCCATGATTTTTATCTCCTTCAATATCTTCACAACCTTTAATAATTTCTCGAGAAACTAAAAGAGAGAATGCTGTTATAAAGAAGAAATAAATGTAAGGAGGAATAGATGAACTGTTTAATATTGCTCCATAAACCATACCAATTGAAAAAGAAATACCCACTGCTATATTTCCAAAAAAACCACTCTTCTTACCCCACTTTGCGTATACCCATCCAATGAACCCAAAAAAGCTTGCAAGTAAAACATTTAAAGGGCCTAAATTAAAAATTATGCTATTAAATACACTGAAACCTATTCCAATACTTATATATATGAAAAAGAGAAATTTTGCTTGTTTTAAATTAATTGAACCTCTTGGAATAGGGCGGTCTGGTCTATTAACTTTATCTATTTCAATATCGTAAATATCGTTTATTACCATTCCTGAGCCAGCTAAAAAAAAATAAGTAATAAGCCCAAAAACTAGATTAAACATTAACATCTCAAACGATATTCCAGCACGAGTGTTAAATAAGCCTATTATAATTGTAAGTGAGCCCATTAAACAGTTTATAGGCCGCATAATTTCAATAGCGTCTTTAAATCTCATATTAAAAGCAATTAAAGATTTTTTATTTTAAATAGTTATTTTTACGGCTTTTACCAGATTTCTTTATTTCGTTAATAATAGCTTTTAAAGAGTTCCCATCGTCTTTTAATATTTTATTTTCTAAAAATGTTCCCATTACGATGATGTCTGCCCCCGCTTCAACAAAATTTCTAGCGTCTTCTATACTACTAACACCTCCACCCACAATTATAGGAATGCTTAACATATTTGAACAAAGTCGAACAATTTCGGTAGGAAGTCTTTCACTACCGGACCCAGCTTCTAGATATAAAAGTTTAAAGCCAAAATATTCCGCTGCTAATGAGTACGCAGCAGTTAATTTAGGTTTTTTTCTTGGAAGTAGTTTGGCTTTACTTATCCATCCAGCAGTACCACCAGGTTCGATAATTAAATATGCTGTGGATATTATTTCAAGGTTAGCCATTTTCACTGTATATGACGCAAGCGCTTGTTGACCAATAATAAAATATGGATCTTCAGAATTTAAAATAGACATAAATAAAATGGCGTCTGCTTCTTTTGAAACATTTCCGATACCTCCCGGAAAAATAATAATTGGTAAACTTACTTTTTCTTTAATTGCCAATATTGTCTCATCAACAAATCTTTGGTCAAAAACAGTACTTCCACCAATTAAAATGGCATCAGTTCCTGCTTGCTCAGCATAAAATGCCATTTTCCCTGCTTTACTGGGGCTTTGCTTAGTGGGATCTGGATCTATTAAAGAAAAATGAAGTGTACCATCGCTATTTATTTTATTAATTAAATAATCGTAAGTGCTCGTCTTCAAGATATTTTTAGTCAATGCATCAACCATAAAATTCACTAATTATAATTAATTTACTTTTTTAGTATTTACTAGTGTTTTCTTAATTTTATCATAAACTTGTGTAACTCTACTTTTCCATTCTTCAAATTTCACAATATCATTTGGAAAGTTCTTGTATAGTTTTGAAATTTCGTTCATCCTTATTCTGAGGTAATTTAAATCTAATAATAGGTTTGACTTAGAGAGCCCTTTAAACGCCTTTGTTACCATATTAAGCAACGATAAATCCATTCGTCCAGTTGAAGAGATTTCAAGAATTTCTTCTCCACTTAGTAAATCATTTTGCAAAGCAAAATTTAGTTCGTCGTTGGATAGAACTTGGAGAGTCATTCTTAGCAAATCTAATGAAGCAAATTCCGCGCCGATACGGGTCATTACGCTATAATTATAACCCCATAATGAGTTAATTGAGTAATCTTCTTTTTCAATGGCGGCTAAAGCATTGTTGGCAGCAAAAAAGCCTCCTCTCATTGAAGGATCGATCCCACCTCCGTGAAGTGGATTAACTTGGCAAGCGGCGTCTCCAACGAGCATTATACCATCGTCTGCGCACGACCAAATAGGCCTTCTAACGGGCACTACGCCTCCTCCAGAAGAAATAATTTCATACTTTGAAGTTTTAATATATTCTTTAAAAACATTTTGTTGATATAAGTTTTTTACTTTACCTTTGTAATCCATAAGCGTCCCTAAACCAATATTTACGGATGATTCATTTCTTGGGAAATACCAAATATAACCTCCCGGTGCTTTTTCGCTATTTAAGGTTATTGAAATATATTCAGGATCTTTAATGTTTAGGTCTTGAGGAGAGAATTTTACAATTTCCCTATAGCAAAGAATGCAATCTTCCTTTAAAATCTCTTTCTCGATTAAAGCGCTTTTTACCTTCTTTCTTATTGGAGAATAAAAACCAGATGCATCAATTACAATTTTAGATTTTAAATCTAATTTCTCGCCATTTTTTAGCTTTACTTTTACTCCAGTAACGAAATTTTTGTTATATAATAAATCTAAAACCATCGTTTTATCCATAAACTGCTCTACGCCGGCATCTAATGCTTCGTTAAGTAGTCTTTGCCCAAACTCTATTCTATTAACAATATAACCCGCTTGTTTTGAATCAGTTAAATCGATACATTTTTTTAGGTCGGGGGAATATAATTTTGCGCCTTTAATACGACACGAAAGCTCTTCTCCTTTTGGATGGTTAATACTTAAAAAATCAAAAATATCTGTTCCAACAGCGTCCCCGCAAATTTTATCACCGATTTTATTTTTTTCCTTCCCGTCGATAAGGCAAACATTTAAACCTTTTTCAGCGGTAAACCGAGCAGCTGTACTGCCTCCCGTTCCCGCTCCAACTACGATTACGTCAAATGTATTTTTTAAATTTTCCATTTTGATTTTCTTTATTTTTTAGATGATAACAATAGCTCTGATGATAATAAAAAATAAAAAGTTAGATTTAAGATTAAATTAATGTTAATAGAAAAATTATTAGCGTTGTAAAAATAGGTACTGTCAGATCGTCATAAATACTAGGAGAAGCTAACTCTATTATTGTTGCTAAAGCACTGGTAATTAGTGAATATAAAAAAGCAACTTCTAATGTAAGATGTATTTGTGTTATTGGAGTTGAAACTACTCCTATAAATGTAAAAGCAAAGAGACAAAGTACAAATCCACTAATAAAAAATACTAACGAACCTTCCAAAGACCTCGTAGTGCTAAGCCACGGAAGATTTATTTTTCTTTTTCCATATTTTTTGCCAACTACCGATGCAAGAGTATCCGAAATAATCATTAATAAGATTCCCGCAATTGGGAAATACATCTGATCTGGAGCTATGATAACAAAAAGTGTGATCAATAATAAGATTGACATACAGTAATTAAATGGCCCCATTAACCGGCCTACTTTTTCTTCTGCTTCTTCCCCTATTGCATCATATAAATCTTTCAATGGTTTCACTTTACTTTTTTTTGTACTAAAAAAGGTTACCACCGTAAGTG
>JAUWHC010000304.1 GCA_030606095.1 Promethearchaeota archaeon
ATCATAAAACGCTACATTGAACGCGCTCACGGTAGATCGACCGCAAAATTTAGGCATTTAAGTCACGTAGAAATTGTAATTTACGAATTTCCAAGTTAATGAAAATAAATTAAAAAAAAGTTAAATATTAAAGATAATGACTCCCTTGGCAAAACATTTCATTGAACAGGGCATCAAGTTGATGCAAATAAACGAATTCTTGCGTTCAGAGTTTGTTCGCGCTGGATTTGCAGGTATTGAAATGCAACAGACACCACTCGGCGTAAGAATAACGCTTAAAACTAGTCGTCCCGGCCTCGTAATTGGAAAAGGGGGAAAGCGTATTCAAGAGATTACGGATATCCTACAAGAAAAGTTTGACCTAGAACTTCCGCAGATTGAGGTTGAAGAGGTTTCCAACCCAGATTTAAACGCCCAAATTATGGCTGAGAGGCTAGCGTATAGTCTCGATAGAGGCAGGCATTATAGAAGGGCTGGTTATTACATATTACGTAAAATAATGGATTCTGGCGCAAGGGGTACAGAGATTATCGTTTCGGGCAAGGTCACATCACAACGTGCAAGGACGACTGTGTTTAGAGCCGGCACAATGAAAAAATCGGGCCAACCTGCTCAAGTAGGCGTGGACAAAGGAGTAGCTCAATGCGTTCAGAAGAGTGGAACTCTTGGTATCATAGTAAAAATTATGCAAGCGGACATAAGAATGGGAGACACAGTTAAAGTTAATAACGAAGCACTAGCAAAAGCGCAAGCAAAAAAAGTAGCAGAATTAGCCAAATCGAGAGCAGAGAAAGATTACAAAATTACCGTAGAAGAAGGAGAGCTCACCGAAGTAGAAAAAGAATTATTCGAAGAAGTAGAAGAAGAAGATATTTCTGAAATTTCGTTAGAGCCGGAAAAAGAAGTCGAAGAAAAAGATAATGAAAAGGAAAAAAAAGAAAAAAAGTAAAAAAGAGTGTAAAAGATGGATGTAATTACCGCGGCAAAAGTCCGAGAAATGGACGAACGAGAATGGGAGCGAACCCTATTAACATTAAGAGAAGAATTAATGATGTTATATAGCCAACAAACGGGTGGTGGTATCTCTGATAATCCCGCAAAGGCAAAACTTTTAAGGAAACAAATAGCAAGAGTTCTTACAGTAAAAAATGAAATGAAAAAGTTGAATGTATAATGATAAGTCCAAAATATTTGATTTACCACGATTTAATTGGCTTTAAGGCGTACGCTAAACTTAAATCAAAATCAAATAGCACCACATTCTCGGATATTGGTACGATAATTGACGATACCCGAAATATGTTAATATCAGAAAAAAACAATACAATAAAAAAGTATATCAAAAACGATTATATTTTTAGATTCAAGCTTGAAGAAGGAACGTTAGAATTAAATGGATCCAAAATTGTTGGCGTTCCTGAAAACAGATTAAGAAGTTTAAAAAAAAAGAAGTGGTTGAGAAAATAAAATGAGCGTTCGAAATATTGGTATTCCCGGAGTAAATCCTCCAAAAGCGCGTGAATGTAGCGATAAGGATTGTCCATTTCACGGAAATACACGAATAAGAGGTAAGATTACTCAAGGAGTAGTAGTTAATAAAAAATCAAAAAATACTGTAATTATTAGACAAGATTACGTTCAATTTGTTAAGAAGTATCAACGGTATGAAAGGCGTAATTCGCGTCTTGCATGTCATTTACCCGAATGTTTGACTCCCGAAATTCAGGTAGGAGATTTAGTGCGTGTAGGAGAAAGCAGAAAACTCTCAAAGACAAAATCATTCATAGTATTAGATAAAATAAAGAGTGGGGCGATGTAGATGGGAACTAGACGAAAAATGGGAAGAAAAAAGCAGATGAAAGCAAGAACTAGTTACGGTGTTCAAAATGGTTCGAAAATTTTTATTACTGATAATTCTGGTGCAAAGATCGCACAAATAATTAATGTCGACCATGCAAAAACCCGTTTAAGAAGGTTGCCAAAAGCGTCTGTAGGGTCAGTTTGCACAGTAACCGTTAAAAAAGGTCGCCCTGACTTACGCGGAAATATATTGAAAGCTGTAATCGTTAGACAAAAGATGATATATAGGCGAGTAGACGGCACAAGATTATCTTTTGAAGATAATGCAGGAGTTTTGATAACCAAGGAAGGCGATCCTAAAGGTACAGAAATTCGGGGTCCAATTGCGAGGGAAGCTGCTGAATTATTTCCACGTTTAGCATCCATTTCTTCGTTAATTATTTAATTAAAATCATAAGGTTAAAAAGTATGAAAGTAAAATCAAAACAGCCTAAAAAGCAGCGGAAAGCGTTATTTACTCATAAAAATCATCAAAGGTCAAAACTATTATCAACAAGAGTGGCCGATTTTCTAAGAGATGAGTATGGGATTAGAACACTTCCCCTTAGAGTTGGTGATGGTGTTAAAGTTGTGAAGGGTGAATTCAAAAATTTTGAGGGAGAAGTTATAGAGATCACTAAAAACCAGAGAGCAAAAATTAAGGAAGCAACTTTTGATAAAGCGGATGGAACGCAGTTTCATCCAGCTATTCACATATCAAATTTGGTAATATCAAAATTCTATAAAGAAAAAAAAATGGACCCCTGGCGGGCAAGTATGATTGACAAGAAAGCTCTTTTTGGATTAGGGGAAGAAGAGTTAAGAGCTCCAAAAAAACAAAAAGAGGAGGGGGAGAAATAGATGACTAGACATGGTGGTTCAAGATCGTTAAAAAGACTCAACACGCCTAAATTTCTACAAATAAAAAGAAAGCACGGCAAGTTCTTTATGAAACCATCATCTGGCCCTCATCCAAGCAGATTCTGCTTGCCTTTACTCCATATTGTCCGGGATCTTCTGAAGTTAGTCGATAACCATAGAGAAGCGAAAAAATTAATAGGACTCGGCAATTTTAAGGTAGATGGAAAGGTTGTAAAAGATACAACTTATCCAGTAGGTTTAATGGATGTGTTAAGTATAGATAGAATAAACAAACATTATCGAATTCTACCAGATTCTCACTATGGATTAATACTGCATGAAATAACTGAAGCAGAAAGTACTTTTAAATTATGTCGGATAACTCAAAAAACCACGATAAAGGGAGGACATATTCAATTAAACTTACACGATGGAAAAAACATTCTAATACGAGTTAAAGACCCAAGTAACACTAAAGAGGATGTGTATCGGCGCATGGACGTCTTGAGAATCAGTATTCCAGATCAACAGATTATTAAACACCTGAAATTTAAGGAAGGTCACCTTGCAATTATCATGTCAGGAAAGAACATCGGACAGGTTGGAAAAATTATAACCATATTAAAACGTTTTGGTCCTAAGGCAAGTACAGTCTCGATTCAACGTGATGATTCTCACACAGAAACATTGTATGAGTATACATTCATTATTGGACAAGATCAATCAGAAATTTCAATGCCATAATAAACATTTTTTTGCTTATACTAGTGTAAATTATGTGAAAAATTACAAATTATTAGGAATTAAAAGAAATCTGCGTGTTCTATACCTATTTTTTTTAGATCTCTTTTAAGATCCTCATTTACAAATAAATATCTTCCTAAAATATTTAGCAAATTCTCTTTAATGTCTATAAAAAATTCTTTTAAAATATTTAAATTAAACAAATAATTCTGTTCAATAATATACCCGAATATATCTAATGTATCACCATCCATCCCCATTAATTCAGCAAATAGATCATGTTTAATTATTCGTATATTTTTATAATTTGTATCTATGGTCCTTATTTTATTTTTCAATGACCATCTGGTTCCTACGATGAACAATAATTTATTGCTTTTTTGATATTTTATAGCTTTCTCTTTAATGTTTTCTTCTGATACATTACTAGTATAGTCAAACATAAACGCATTTATCTTTCTCAATTCATTGATATCTAAACGCATTTCCCTTGCTAAGTGTCTATTACAATCCAATACTCTGTATAAATAATCATGAGATTTGACATTAAGAAAAAAACTATCAACTGAAACGCCAGTGCTAAAATCTATAATTATTTCT
>JAUWHC010000423.1 GCA_030606095.1 Promethearchaeota archaeon
TCAAACGAACGAGAACGATCTTTTAGATTTTAAAATTATTTTCGATAAGTTAAAAATCCCACTTGCTTATTTACCCGAAATTAACGAAGAAAACAAACCTTATAATAATACCCCGCATAAACCGATTAACCCTACAGTAAACATCAAGAATGAGAGCGTAAAAAGTACTATAGAACCAATACCTTCAGTAGGAAACTTTCATGAGTTTAAAAGTTGGCTTTTAAAAAAATTAGATGATTTGGAAACAATCCTGTAGATTCTTGTATTATTGTATTTCTTTAAGTTTTTAATTTAGCAGATCTAAGAGATATGTAGACACGAAAAACACAGTGTTTAACAAACCTAATATCGTTACTGTTGATGCTTTAAATGTTTGACGAATCTCTTTTCTTTTTTCATTAATTATTTTCTTTGCGAGAGCTTTTCCATGAATATAATCTTCCCTATCTTTCTCAGCATCTATAGTTGTCATAGTTATATACTTTCTAACAATTATATCCCCGACATAGATAGGACCTTTGATTGTTGTTGATAAATATATGAGCCAAGGTAATGAGAATATGATAACAATCCAACTAAGGATAATCCAACCATAGTTTCTCGGAATATCAAAAAGAATTTCAAATATTATGATAAGATAACATATCATTATAAAAATGGTTATATATGGATAAAAAGGGTTTCTAATTTTCCATAGGTAATAAAAAAAGACAATAAATATTGTAGCAGATAGTATATTAAGTGATATAAGTAATAAATCATTTAGGATAAATAAAGCGTTTAATACCATTACAATATATTGGATAACAACGAATAAAATATCAATGCGTTCTTTTTTATTCCTATACAATTCATTGTTCGATTCAGCCATAATTTATATATCATTATTTGCTCTTTTAAAGTTTTTTGCTTACAATATTGCTAAAAATTTTTATTTAAATATGCAAGATTTTTCTCAATTTCATGATAACATCTGAACTTGTAAGAGAGAAGAAAAAACTTAGCTCCGTTAAATGCGTTCTTTGCCGAAGAGACACCAATTCTTACGTCAAGATTAAAAAGATTGGAATGTCGTTTGGTATAGTTTGTGAAGATTGCTCAAAATCGTTTTCTGACAAAGAAATGGAATTAATTCATAATATGCTTACCGCATTCGGCGGACATTTTGGATTGTTAAGTAATTCCAAAGAAACTTCTTATTCGAAGTTAAAAGAGATTGCCGAAGATTACAAAACTCTAAATAAAGACATTGCTAATATTGAAAACGATGTTAAAACGCTCCATTCAGCTTTTTTATACGGGATTACTCCAAGACAACTAGTCCAAGGGCTAAAGCTTTTAATTGACTAATGAGAATTATTGAAGATAATAAATCTTTCATTACAATACTGAAATAAAGAAAGAAAAAAATAATAAAGATTATCTTGATTTATTTTACTAATTCATTTTTGAATAATGAACAGGCCATATCCCCCAAAGTTTTCATATTTGAGTATCGTGAACCCTTGCTTTCTAATTAAATCATTCCAATACTTACGTCTTTGAAACACGATGCATAATATCCCAGAATATAAGATTAATTGCCAAGAATAACGATTCCATTCACCTATAAATATAAAGCCTTTTGGTTTTAACACTCGGTGAATCTCTTTCATTGCTCTTTCTTTATCTTCATAGTTGTGTACCTCGTGAAGTACCGAAGATAAGTTTACGATATGAAATTTATTGTCTTCGAAAGGTATTTCCGTTGCAGAACCGTATTGAAATGTAGTTTTATCATTTACTCCTTCTAATTCTGTATTTCGATTAACTGTTGCAAGAGAGTTACCTGATATTGCATTAACATTATAAATATCTATACCATTAAGATGACCTTCTTTTGGTAAAGATTTGGCTATTTTTATCGCAGTTCTACCCGTCCCGCATCCTATATCTAGTACACTCGGAGATTGGATTTTACTTAATATATCCATGCCTTGAACTTCAGAGTCCTCTTTATCTATGATAATGTTCATTGCTGCCAATCCTATTCCTGGCCATAAAAAAAGTGCCATTAAGACTATACCTATGATACTTAGGGTTATTCCGAGCATTCCTAGGAGGTTTAATCCTATAATAAAAACAATTAAACCAAATATTCCAATTATACTAAAAGCTAAAATTAAATTCTTAACATACCATCCGTATTTTGGCTTTTCCTCATTCATTATGAATCATTAACATTTTAATCATTATTATCATATAATTCATACTAATCATATTAATCATAAAAATCATTAATATTTAAATTTTATGAACAATATTTAATAATTATAAGTTACAATTTAATTGGATTTTGAGATGTTATGACAGAAGTTGCTAAAGGAAAATATTTTTATGGTTCTGTAAAAGTTGGCGAAAGAGGACAAATCGTAATTCCTATTGAAGCCCGAAAACAATTCAACATAAACCCAGGGGATCAGGTTCTTATATTCGGCGATTCTAAAAAAGGAATTGCAATAGCTAAAGCAAGTTTATTAAAAAAATTTGCTGGAAAACTCCTGGATATTTTTGCTCCTGAAGAACTAGAATCTAATGAAAAATAGATATAATACAATATTATTAAGTTACGCTAGTAAATAACCAAAATACCTTCTTTTTGAAACCTTTTTTATACTTATTCTCCTAATATTTATTATATCATGAGTGATTCTAATAACGACCCTAATTCCCGCCCGTTTCGCTCGAAGAAATGTAAAAATTTTGAGTTTATC
>JAUWHC010000215.1 GCA_030606095.1 Promethearchaeota archaeon
CTCTTACCTTAAATGTTACCGATGTTGATATTAATACTTTACCAGATGATATAACCGTCTCTATGACAATTCAAACTCTTACTGGTGAATTAAAGTCACCTATTGAATTAACTAACAATAATGATTGGACTTTTACAACAATTTTTTCGATAGGTATAAATAATCCAATAGGAAAATATCAAATTATTATCGAAGCAGAAGACCAATATAATGGAACGGATTCCTGTACGGCTCCCTTATATGTTGAAAATAATGCTCCTGAAATTCATAACTATTCAGTTAACGGATTAAGTATGAATCAGAGTGTTTCAGTAAATTATGGCGAAGATTTTATTTTTACTTTTAATGTTTCTGATGTGGAAAACACGATTGCTTTTATCACAGTCTCTATTTTAGATGCAGATAATAATTGGTATAATATTTCAAGAGCATATTCGCCCAGCATGAATATCTTAATCAGAACGGAAGAATTAATAACGGGTGTTTGGTACGTCTATATCTCTGTGACAGACATGGATGGCGCAACTACTTATTTAAATTCAGATTATGGTTTAGCTCCACAAGAAATTAGGATAATCCCTGATTTATTAACACCCATTCTTCCATGGATTGCTTTTGCGATTGGTGTTCCGATTGGTATTTTGGTTGGCATTGGTTTATTGTATACAAAATTTAAGAGTAAATATATCGAATCAAAAAAAGCTGCCCCAAAAAAGCCTACTTCTAAAAAAATATCGAAGAAACCTAAAACTAAACCTTCAAAAAAAGAAGTTGTAAAGGAAGAAGATGCTAAAGTTGAACCTCAAGAAACCAAAGAAATTGCTAAAGAACCTCAAAGAAAAATAAAAAGAAAATTAAAATAAAAGAATTTTTTTAAATTTACTTTCATAACATTATTTCTAATTTTTTAGTGGTTTAAGCTAAAATATCGTATAACCGATATTGAAATTTTCCTAGCTTACCGCCATAATTTCCTGCACTAATTTTTGTAACACCCGGGACTTGAACAGCCGCTTTAATCCCTAACTTTAAAGCTTTTTTTATAACTTCTTCATTAGCACCGTCAAGGATTACTTCGTACACATAATTATCTTTCTCTCCGAGTAAAGAATTCTCAGTTTTTGCTCTCAGAGTTGGACAAAGAGGATCGTTCGTTGAAGCATTTAAAAAACTATATTGTGATCCTACTTTTGAACCAGACCGTGCGATCCCACCTGGAAAAGGAGCTATTATATTTTCTAAATCTTTTATTGCATCAATTGCTTTTTCTGCAGCTTCTAAGGCTGCCTCTTGAGTTTCACCATAAATTAAGAAATTTCCTCCCGCGATTCCTTTTCCAACTTTGAATGTGCTTTGAACGATAAATTCACCGTCCATAACGGGAATTTTCCACGCTTCAAAAGGATAGACTCCTTCTATTTTTTCTTCAAATTTATCACCGAAAAATTTTAACTTATATCCTGTTTTTATTTCAAATTCTTTCTCTGGAACAAGAGAGACATTTATTGCGTCAAAACAAGCTGTTGTTGGACACGTTAATACACATTGACCAATCCTATTCAATAAAACACTATCCATTTTATCTTTCTTAGTCTTAAAAAACATCAATACAACTCCAGGTCGGTTATCGGGGGTTTTTTCAGCAGAAACAAATACATCTATACCGGCTTCTGAATCGCAGTGGATTGTTGAAGTCCCATAACCAGTTGCGATTTGACCAACAATTTTCGCCCATTTCTCATTTATTGTAGTTACTAAAATTCTAGTAAAAACAGCTCCAAAAGCTTCGCAGAAAGTGTCCTGAATTTCTACTCCATTTATATCCATTTTTTTCAACATTTCTATTTTGTAATTTAAATCCAAATTTTTATTATAAATTTTAATAGAGCGCAATAATATATAAAATTTTTAAGAAAAAAAGCTAAAAATTTTAATTAATTATCAATTTAAGAAATTCATACTAGAATCTTTTTGATTTTCAATAAAGTTAAAGTTGTCAAAAATGAGTGAAGAAAAAGTTTTAAAAATTGGGATACTAAAGAACGGGACAATTGGGTCCTCGTTATTACTTGCTTTTTTATTGGACGAAAGGGCAGAATCTAAGAATATAATTGTGCGAGAAGTTACTTCGGGAGCGAAGATGAACCCTCCAGAGGAATGCGTAGAAACTATGAAAAAATTACTGGAATTTGAACCACAATTAATCCTAATGTCCAGCCCAAACGCGGCATTAAAGGGACCGAAAGCAGCAAGAGAATTAGCCGGAAATATTCCTACGATCGTAATCTCTGATGCTCCAGCAAAAAAGGCCATCGAAGAATTTAAGGAAAAAAAAATGGGATATATTATCGTAGGCTGTGATTCTATGATAGGAGCAAGACGTCCATTTCTAGACACTATTGAGATGAGTTATTTCAATTCAGATCTATTAAAAGTTCTTGCGATTACTGGTGCTTTCAATATAATAACTAACGAATTAAATAAAGTCGTAATGGATATGTTAGAAGGGAAGGCACCTTCTTTACCTCAGATTGAAATTAATGCCACTAACGCTACAGAGGCAGCAGGCTTTTCAAACCCTTACGCCCAAGCTAAAGCTATTGCAGCTTTCGAATTAGCAGCTTCAGTTTCTAAGATTACGGGAAGAGCGTGCTTTGTCTTAAAAGATAGAGCCGATTATATGCCTTTATTGGCTGCGTCTCACGAAATGATGAAAACTGCTGCTGAATTATGCACACAAGCTAGAGAAATAGAAAAATCTAACGATACAGTTTTGAGAACGCCTCATCATGCTAAGCAACATCTTTTAACCAAGAGAAAACTACACGAAAAAGAAGCTTAATTATTATTAAAATATATTTTTTAAAAAATTCTTATTTTTTTAATTTAATTTCTAAAAATAGGCAATAATACTAAAAAAATTAAGGGAATCCTCTTAAAACAATTTTTGGATTCCCTTTATTTCAGATTTTAATAAATATATTAAGGTTTCTATATATTGTCTATTAAATGAGTCTTTCTCACGAATAGCATTATACGCATTTAAATATTCATTTAATTGTGTTTCTTTTTCAATTATCTCCGCTTCAAAGTAACCTCGAGCAAATTCAGATATAAATTCACTTTTAGAAGATAGAACGATTTTTTCTCCAAAACTATTAACTTCATTAACCAAACTTATCACCATTAAATACACCTTTTAATTTTTATTTAATTTTTTTATAACTTCTAATTAAATACTCTTAAGCGATAAATTTAAATAATTTGATAAGAAAAATTTTTGATAAATTGATAATTTTATTTTTCAAAAAATTTCGTTGACAAATTTAATTAATTTTTTTTATCTGTAAATATCTTCGACAGTTTCTTTAATAATATCTTTATAAGCCATTTTAGCTTTATTAGCGCCTAATTGTACTTTTTCTATTGCTTTTTCAAAATCAGCTTGAGAAATCCTAACCTTTTTATATGAATCAGGATTTTGAGTATCTATATTTTCGTCAATAACACCTCTGCGAATGGCCAAAAGTGTAGCTTCTTCGCAGATTGCTTTTATATCCGCTCCTGTATTTCCTTCTAACCTTTCTGCTAGTTTTTCAATATCAATATTATTATCTATAGGACGATTAGCAAGGTGAATTCTAAATATCTTAATTCGAGAGGTTTTATTTGGTAATGGAACTTCTATATGCCTTCCGAATCTTCCTGAACGAAGAATGGCAGGATCGAGAATATCGGGTCTATTTGTAGCCGCTATTAAAATGACATCTTTTAATTCTTCTAAACCATCCATTTCTGTTAAAAATTGCGCTACAACTTGTTCAATAACCCTTGAACTTGAAGATGCAGATCTTCTTGCTGCGATAGCATCAATTTCGTCAAAAAATATAATACAAGGAGCAGCCGCTCTCGCTTTTCGAAATACCTCTCTTACAGCTTTAGCACTTTCACCAACCCATTTTGATAGAAATTCAGGACCCTTTACTGAAATAAAATTTACTTCAGTTTCATGGGCAAGTGCCTTAGCCATTAATGTCTTACCCGTCCCAGGAAGACCAAATATTAAAATTCCATTAGGGGGTCTTGATTTCATATGCTTATAGAATCCCGAGTACTTAAATGGCCATTCAACAATTTCTCTTAATTGTTGCTTTGCGTCTTCTAATCCGCCAATATCTTCCCAAGTTTCAGTTGGTTGCGTAACAAATACTTCTCTTAATGCAGATGGCTCAATACTATTTAACGCTGTAATGAAATGTGTCATTTTGATTATTAATTTGTTTAAAACTTCTTCCGGTATAGGTTTATCTAAGTCAATATTAGGTATTATCTCCCTAATCGCAAGCATAGCTGCCTCTTTGCATAAAGCTTTTATGTCTGCACCGACAAAACCATGTGTTTTTTCAGCAATAAGATTTAGATCAATATCCTCATTTAAAGGCATTCCTCGAGTATGGATCAATAAAACTTCATAGCGACCTTTAGTATCAGGTACTTTAATTTCAATTTCTCTATCAAAACGCCCTGGTCTTCTCAGTGCTATATCAATACTATTTACTTTATTCGTTGCACCAATAACTATGACTTCTCCTCTCCCTTCTAAACCATCCATAAGAGATAAAAGTTGAGCCACAACTCTTGATTCTACCTGACCTTTATTTTCGTCCCTTTTATGAGCAATTGAATCTAATTCATCGAGAAAAATAATAGAGGGGGCGTTATTTTTTGCATCTTCAAATTTTTTTCGAAGATTTTCTTCACTTTGACCAAAAAATTTACTCATTATTTCAGGACCACTAATATTTATAAAATAGGCGTCAGTCTCATAAGCTACTGCTTTTGCTAGTAAAGTTTTACCTGTACCTGGAGCCCCATGAAGTAGAACTCCTTTTGGAGGCTCAATTCCAATTCTTTCAAAAAGTTCAGGATGTCTTATAGGTAGTTCAATCATTTCTCTAATCTTTTGAATCGAATCCTCTAAACCCCCTATATCTTCGTATGTTATTTCTCCCTGAATTTTTTGTAATCTTTGTTCTAAATCACTTATTCCTTCATATGCTATTTCTTTTTTTTTTATTTCGTTAATTTCTTGAGTTGATTTTTCGCTAAATAATATTTTTGTATCAAGTCGAATTTTAACCGCTTCAGAATTAGGTGTGTAATCAACGACTACAAGGTCAATTCTGCGTGCCATAGCGTAGAAGCTTAAGCTATCTCCTTTTGTTATTGTCCTATTCTCTAATTTTCTAGCTAAGGCCTGAGGATCTCGCGGGATTAATGAATTATCTAACCCCGTAAAGGTTATTGTATTGGCAATATCTACGCTAATTTTTTTAATTTCAACAAGGTCATCAATTGAGGCTCCTAAATTTCGTCTTAGGGAGGGATCCATACGAATAATCTTTTTTCCTTTATCTTCATTTTTTCCTGTTGATAAAGAAGCAACAGTTTTTTTATTTACTACA